>DAOVCF010000087.1 GCA_030670165.1 Candidatus Stahliibacteriota bacterium
TTTCTCCTGGCATGATGCTGCCCCTTATTAACAACGCGGTTACCTTAGCAGGCATGGAAGGCGATGGTTTCGATGAACTCAGGCATCTGGAACGTCATCTTTATGAGTCTGAGATGGCTGATTACGCTACGTTTCTCAAGCAAGGCAGGGTGGCAGGGAAATCCAAAGGCTCGCTTGGAGAACCAGGATGGTAGGACTTGACAAAGTTAGATTCGAGGCGATAATAGGAGTATGAAAGGAGGAAGTATATGAAAAAGGTTTTACCTGTGCCCGTTTTTTGGGTATTGGCGGCGCTTGTGCCGCTTGCAGCAAGTTCTCTTGTCGCAGCACCAATTTTGGTTGAGGCGTACCAGGAAGGAACGATTACAATCCCTGAGGATAAAATTGATACGGTCACGGCAGTTGAGCTCTCATTCTCTGTAGACACTACGTGCTATGTGCTATTTACAGCAGGGGCGTTAGTTGCTCCTGCAAAAATGTTTCTCCAATTAGATGGCAGTAATCTATACCCTATATCAATGGCGCATGGGAATCCAGCGGGGGGTAGCCATATTACTTATACTTACTTACTTACTTCCGGGGCCCATACTATTCATCTAAAAGCAACTAACACTATGGGAGGCGTCCGTGTTGTCTGTTACAACGCTTACCTTCAAGCCCTTATCTTTTTGCCGGATACGGCAACTGCTATTGCGGAGCAGCCGACCAGTGATGCTGAGCCTTTACCCAACACCCCAAGCCTAGTAAGCAAAGGACCCTTTGTTCACGTTGCCGGAGCCAGCGAGCTTGTGGACGCCACAGGGCGGGTGATAGAGAACGCCATAGAAGAGGACAAGGTTTACATAAGCAACCTGCCAACGGGCACCTACTTTGCAAGGGATGAAGATAGGACGATCGTCAAGATCGTAAAAGTGGACTGAATCCATTCCACCTAATCCCCAATCTGGTGGAAAAGCCCAAGGCCGACCCTAACGGTCGGCCTCTTTCTTTAACCACTCCCAAACCCAAAAAACATGCACGAAAGTGTAAGGAAAGTGCATAGTGTTTGGGCATCCCCCCTTATCAAATTGCATAGTCACCGACAGACTGACAGAGACGGTCGGTTCACTGGACTTGACATTTTAATCCCTGCGGCTAAAGTCCTTTTATGAGCGTTATCCTGCTTGGGATTCTGGCGTTCGTCCAGCCTGAGGACGAATCCACCTACTACGGGATGGATATGAACATAGCGGCATTCTCGCGCTACTGGGAGAAGGTATACGAGACCTCACCCTTTGGATTCAGGACCTCTCAAGGGTGCCACGACATGAGACATTGGTACCAGATCTACGAGGTCAGGGCGGAGGCTACTTTAGCCGGTCCTTTCAGTTTGCGTTATAGTTTTTTCATGCTTCGTGACTACGAGACTTCCATAACCAAACACCGGTTCGAGCCAACGATGCGTGTAGCGCGCGATTTCTATCTGCACCTGGTGGCGGTTCCTTCGTATTTCAAGAAGGAGGACGAGGCGGGTATAGGTCTTGCATGGCGCAGGGAGACTACCGACTGGGTGGCCGTTTACGCGATAGCTCAGGGTTTCGATCACAACGTAAGTCTTATGTATACCCCTGCCGGCCCTAAGAACGACTCCTTCATGCAGATCCCTTACAGGTTCGAGGTTGATGCCCGAGGCGAGCTTGGCTGGATGCGTCTGCGGCTGCATGCCGAGCTGGGCACCCGTTCTCAACAGAGGCTTTGCTGGCCTGACAGCGCCTTATACGAGTGGAAACGAGATCGTGATCAGAGCTCGGCCTGGGGAAGGATTGAGCTACAGCCTCTTAATGACCTATGGGTAGGCACGCGGTTTGCCTGGCATCTCGACCGCACCGAGACCCGCTGGCATGATCAGGGGGTACTGACGGCTGACACGCTAATAGACCGCTACCTGAAGCCCTTCGTATCATTCTCCCCTACCGAGCGGCTTGAGCTTTCATGTAACTATCAGATATGGAGGATGAACCGTGATATGGATTCGGTATCCTACCGCCGCGACTACCACGTCCTTACGGCACTGATGAGCTGGAATCCATGGCCTGCTGTCGTTTTCGAGGCAGGGTATCAGCGCTCGTGGCGCTACATCTACAATAACCACACACTGATCACCGAGCCTTACAGCGGCAGCCTCACCCAGTCCAGGCTGCTTTTGAATCTTGAGATGCGGTTTCGATCCGGTTTTATGTTTACAATAAAGGAAGGGATCGAGATGGACGACTTCCCCAGGGGAACGTTCGAGTATCCGCACAACCACACCTACGTCTCCATATATATGCCTTTGGCCTTTTTCGATGAGCATGGACGCAGCAAGGATTAGCAAGGCCCTGGGCCTTGCCCATGTGGAGTTTCGCGAGGAGGTTGTCTCAACCCAGGACGTGGCTCGTGCCCTGCGTGTCCAGCCGCCCTATCTCGTTTGCGCTTCAGAGCAGAGTGCAGGCAAGGGCAGGTTGGGAAGGTGCTGGCGATCTGACAGGGGAGGACTCTACTTTACCCTGGTCCTCCAGAGACAAAAGCAGGACTGGGCGGTGCCTCTCGTATCCGCATACGCTTTATGGAAAGAGCTTTCCTCAAAGGTGTTGTCCCTCGAGATGAAGTGGCCGAACGATCTCTACGTGGGAGAAAAAAAGCTTGCCGGGGTTATGGTTGAAGGATGGGACGCACGTCTGGGCGCAGGCGTGGGATTGAACGTGAACCAGCTAAGTTTTGAAGGCGACCTGGCTTCCTCTGCGGTCTCGCTGCGTATGCTCGCAGGTGCGGAGTTCGATCTTGAGGGCTTGCTTATCTCCATAGTTTCCGGTATGCTTAAGGCGATGGACGAGCTTGGCAACCATGGATTTCGATTCTTTCAGCCCGCGCTTCGCCGGGTTCTCCTGGAGGCCGACCAGCCGGTCAAGGTTTTACGCGCTAATCGGATATGTGAAGGTCGTCTTCTTGACCTTGGGCCATCAGGCGAGGCGCTGGTTCGGAGCTCCGAGGGTGAGCTCTTCACCGTTCCTGCCCAGCACCTTCTTGAGGCGAGATGATAGTCCTTGTTGACGTAGGCAACTCGTTCACCAAGGTAGCCACCGCCGAGGGCACCCGCCTGACCCCTGCCGCGCGTCTGGCTACGCATCCCGAGCGCACGCCGGATGAGATATTCATAGAACTTAAGACCCTGGGCATCCAGGAGCCTAAGGACGCGGTGATATGCTCGGTGGTGCCCGTGCTTACCGGGCGGTTCGTTGAGATGTTCCGCAGCCGGTTCAACCTGGGAAATCCACTGGTCGTTACACCCTATGTCAATACAGGCATAACCATCCTCTACCGCAACCTCTCCAACCTTGGTGCCGACCGTATCGCCAACGCGGTTGGTGCCTACTTCGATTACGGCAAGGACGTGGCTATAGTGGACTTCGGTACGGCGACCACCATAGATTTCGTCACGAGCAAGGGTGAGTATCTCGGCGGTATCATAGCGCCCGGCCTGGAGAGTAGCCTCGATCTTCTCGTTTCTTCTACCTCCAAGCTGTTCGAGATCAAGCCCAAGAAACCTTCCAGCTACGTTGGACGTTCAACCGAGGAGTGCCTGCAGTCCGGTTCCTATCTTCTGACTGTAGGGCTGATCGAGGCGGTGCGGGCCGCGGTCAGAAGGGAAACGAAGATAGACTTTACCTTTATAGCCACCGGCGGACTGGCCGACCGCTTTGCCCCGTTCGCAAACGCCATAGAACTCGTGGACCGCGACCTTACACTCAAGGGATGCCTGCATCTGTACCGGTTGAATAAAGGGGAGGAGTTTGATCAAGCTTGAGACCGAAAGTCCTGCAGAGACATATAACCTCGGCAGACGCATAGCCAAGGGTATCCGGGCAGGGGACGTGCTTGCCTTCAAGGGGGAGCTGGGCTCAGGAAAGACCACCCTTATCCAGGGGATCATCGAGGGGCTGGGGGTCGGCGAAAGGGTGCAGAGCCCATCCTTTGTTCTGGTTCGCACCTATCAGGCTGATTTCGAGATAAAACACGTGGATCTCTACCGGCTCGATCCGCAGGGTGCAGACGGCCTGCATCTGGAGGAGATCTATAATGAAGACGGAGTGATGCTTGTCGAGTGGGCAGATCACGCCGGCTGGCTGCCCGGTACGCTGAGTCGAGTCGAGATGGCGTTCGTTCCCGACGATCCTCTCCATCGTCGGATAACCGTCAACGGCCCTATCCAGAAGAGGCTTGCGTGAGCGATCTGCTTTTGGCAATCGAGACATCCTCTATCTGGACGGGCGCGGCGCTTGCCCGGGGCGAGGAAATCCTTGCCGAGCGCAGTGTTAAGAGCAGGTCCAGGCACAACGAGGTGCTTGCAGGGTTGATCCGGGAAGTCATGAGAGAGGCGGGCAAGGATTTCACCGACCTGTCCGTGCTCGGGGTCTCGATCGGCCCGGGTTCCTTTACCGCCCTGCGCATCGGCCTGCTTTTTGCCAAAGGGATAGCCTTCGCTCATTGCTTGAAGATCGTTCCGGTTATGACGCTCGACGTGCTCAATGCGTCTCTGGAAATCCAGGATGATCTGGAGTTCCGTCTGCCGGTGCTCGATGCGTACAAGGACGAGGTGTTTACCGCACTCTACAAGGGACCCAGGAGAGTCAGCGAACCGGTAATCGTTGATCCCGCGTTCATCTCCGCTCTGGCCGGAAGCT
Source organism: Candidatus Stahliibacteriota bacterium (assembly GCA_030670165.1). Lineage (GTDB taxonomy): Bacteria > Hydrothermota > Tepidihabitantia > B3-TA06 > B3-TA06 > B3-TA06. The sequence goes on from DAOVCF010000087.1 coordinate 4,701, forward strand.
CGGTGCACACAGAGCCTGTTACGGTTTTCGGTCCAGCCAGCCTGAAATACGAAGGGCCTTTGCGAGCGTCCCTTGGCAAACGTCTACATATGCCTGAAAATCCTCAGATCGCCCCCACCCCTTCGGCGCTTGCCCTGCTTGCCTGGCAGAGGCGCAAAGATGCACAAGACCCATCTGATCTTGAACCGTTCTACCTGCGAATGCCAGATGCAAAGAAGCCTAAATCTTAGAGCCATGAAGGCGGTTGATCTTGGAAGGGTCTCGGAGATAGAACGGGCGTCATTCAAAGCCCCGTGGTCGAAGCGGATGATTAAGGATATGTGCGTTCTGCAAAACTCTATTTGTCAGGTACTGGACATGGACGGTATCGTCCGGGGATACGTCTGCGCCAGTGTTGAGAGCTTCGAGACAAACATACTCCACATCGTGAACCTGGCGGTTGATTCTTTGCTGCGAAGACAGGGATACGGCAGGATGCTGCTTGCAGGGATACTCGAACAGGGCCGCGATGCCGGATGCGAGTGGGCCTATCTCGAGGTTCACACCACCAATCTGGCCGCGATTCGTTTGTACCGGAAAGCCGGTTTTAAGATATTTCGTAAGCGCTCGCATTACTACGAGGACGGCTCGGGCGCATACGAGATGGGAGCCGCAGTAGAGGAATCTCTAAAATCCTTAGGGAGGTAAGAATGCCCGTGACTCTTTCTGAGAGCTTGGCAAAGCTGAAGATAGACGATCCTTTGTTCGTTCGCAATCTGACCGTCTACCCCCTGTCCAATGGAGGGGGCAGTTCGAGGAAACTCGTTACCCTTGCCGAGGCCATGGACGCCGGCACGGTGGATGTTAGCGAGCTCGAGGCCCCCGCGGTAGAGGAGATCATACTCGACAACCAGGCAGATGAGCCTTTGTTCCTGCTCGACGGCGAGGAGATATTCGGCGCCCAGCAGGCAAGGGTTACGACCACCGCGGCTCTTATAGATGCTCGAACCTCTGTCCCTGTACCCGTAGCCTGCATCGAGGAAGGCCGCTGGGGCGGTTCAAGCTCTTTCGAGGGTTCGTTCACCTCGACCCACCCCAGACTGCGCTCCATCATCTGCCGGGGGGTGAACTCCTCGCTCAAATCAAAACAGAGCTTCAGAGCACCCCAGCGACTTATCTGGGACGAGGTCACCCGCAAGCTCAGCTCGCTTAAGGTCTCCTCAGCCACCTCCTCCTTTCACGATCTTGCAACCACCCTTGCAGATGAGACGGCGCGCTACGTGGTTGATGCAGAAGAATTTGCAGATGCTCAGGGGATGATCGTCGCCGCTGGCAAAAATATACTCGGTCTTGAGTATTCCGCTGACTCGGATCTCTTCAAAAGGCTTGCCCCCAGGCTGCTTCGCGGGTACGCGCTTGACGCGCTCGAACGGCGGTCTGTGGGCAATCCAGCTTCCCGAAAGGAACTGGATAGATTCATCGATCGTATATCCACTCTGGAACCTTCACGCTACCCTGGTGTGTCCCTTGGAGAAGACTGGCGGTTTGAGGACCGAAGATTAGTGGGCCGCGCCCTTGTCACTGACGACGTGATACTCCAGGCCTCCTTCTTCCCGGCGGTAAATTGATACCCGAGACCCTTGGCAAGTACCGAATCCTTCGCTGGCTCGGCGGCGGTCAGTTCGGGGACGTCTATCTTGCACACGACACGATCCTCGGCATGGATTTCGCGCTCAAGGTCTCGCGCATGAGGGCCGCAGACATTCAGATGCTCAAGGACGAGGCTCGGCTTCTGGCAGGTCTTTCTCATCCGAACATCGTCCGTTTCTACTCGGTGGACAATATAGACACCCACTTCGTTCTGGTCGCCGAATTCGTTAAGGGCTCTGCTCTACGCGACAAGCTGCAGCGTGGCCGGCTTGATATCCCTGAGGCGTTGCGTATCGCAAGACAGACATTATCCGCACTGGACTATGCACATGCAAAGGGCGTTATCCACCGCGACCTCAAGCCTGAAAACATACTTCTTACAGAGAATGGGGAGGTGAAGGTCGCGGACTTCGGTCTGGCCAGGTTTCTTAAGAAAGGCTCGCTTGCCGCGTCGGTGGCTGGCACACCTTTCTACATGTCCCCGGAGGCGTGGTCAGGCAGGTTCATGCCGCAATCCGATCTTTTCAGTACAGGTGTCATCCTGTACGAGATGCTTACCGGTGTCCTCCCCTTTCAGGGAGCCAACTACGAGGAGATCCGCACGAAGCTCATGAATGAAGCACCTACCGATCCGTCGCGTCTGCGGCCTGAAATTCCCAAAACTATCACCGACACCATCCTCTCTCTTTTGGCCAAAGACGCCGAGGCCAGGCCGCAGGACGCTGGAGAGGTGATGGGTGACCTCCAGACCCGCGGTCGCAGGATCGTCCTTTCCGGCGTATCCGCCAAGAAAGCGCCGGTTGAGGGAGTAACACTCACCGCTGAGCAGCGCGATATCGTTGAATCAGCCGAAAACCGGTTGCTGGTGGTGGGAGCGGCGGGAACTGGGAAGACCACCTTGCTGGTTCACCGGGCCTATCATCTTACGAAACAAATCCTCTCTCCGGACAGGCTTCTCTTTCTTGCCTTCTCACGCAGGGCGGCTGAGGAGATGCGGACGCGGCTGGAGAGGCTGCTTGGCAGAAGCCTGCCCGATGTGTGGGTCGAGACCGTCCACTCGTTCGGCTGGCGCCTCCTGCGCATCGAAGGATGGAGGCTTGATTTATCCCCTGAGTTCAAGACGGTGAGTCCAGAGGAGATACTTAAGGGTCTTGCAAAGAAATGGGGGAAGAACCGTGCGAGGGCACTTGCCCGGAGCCTTGCCGAGCTCAGGCTCGAAGGCGAAACCCTTGAGGACTATCCTGCTCAGATACCTTCAGAGAAGCAGATTCGCGATTTCTGGCAGGACTACGAACAAGTCAAGAAAGATTCCGACGCGGTTGATTTCGACGATCTTTTGATCAATACCGTCGGTTTGCTTGAACGTGATGCCGAGCTTCGGGATGGATGGCGTTCCAGGTTCCTCCATATATTAGCGGATGAGCTGCAGGATCTGCATCCTTTGCAGTTCAGGTTGCTGCGTTTGATATGCGGGCCGGATACCGGCCTTTTTCTTACGGGCGACGCGGCCCAGTCCATCTACGGCTGGCGCGGTGCAGACCCAAGGTTGATAGACGCGGCGGCAAAGGTGTTCGCACCCATCGAGCGCCACGAACTCAACGCCTCTTTCAGGATTGGGAGCGAACTCATTAAGATAGCAGGGAACCTGATGTCTGGCTCCGAGTATTCCTCAGTGGTTCCGCAACTTTCCCTTGCAAAACAGTCCGGGCGATTCGAGTTCTACAAGGCCAGGGGTGTGGCGGACGAGGCGCGTTTCGTTGTCGAGCGCATCAAGAGTCTTGTTCAGGAAAAGGGCTACAGGCCCTCCGATTTCGGCGTGCTCTACCGGGTAAACTCCTACTCTCGGGCGTTCGAGGAGGC
>DAOVCF010000068.1 GCA_030670165.1 Candidatus Stahliibacteriota bacterium
GGAGTGCATGAGTACCAGAAGTGCCGGGTAATCCAGATGGAAACGAATCTCATCGCCAAGCTTGTAGTCTTCCTTGCTCTCGGAGACGTCCACCACCAGAAGGTCAGAGGCGCCGCCCACGATATTTATCCCCTCATCGAAAGGGATAAGATGCTCGAAGGGCACATCTAATCGTCCAACGTTGAGCACAGCCCTTTGGGTCCTTTCACCTTCGTATCCCCACTCACCTGCCTCTTCGGTCGGTGGCTCCTCACCGAACGCATTCTCCGCCATCTCTCCAATTGGGCCTGTGGGTTTTCTCTTAAGCTCCACTATCTCGACTGTAAGTGTGAACGCATCCGGTTTAAGTCCCTTGATGTATCCGCCGTTGATAAGATCGGTGCCCAGAAAAAGGCTTTCGCCCACCCTGAAGTGATTTATTTCTTTGGGAAGCTGCTTTTCCAGGATATTGGGGATGGAGATCGAAGAACCACCAGAACACAAGGGCAGTTTGGTTTTGAACTTAAGTTCTATGATTCTTTTATAAAGTGCCAGCTGCATTAACTTGTCGTAGGTGGGAAGCACCCCGTACATGCAGGCAAGGTTGGTGCCGATTCCTAGGACCTCGATTCCCTTCAACTCGAACACATCGCGGTAGAACTCCAGCAACCGATCGGGCATCACCCCTTCCCTTAACTCCCCTAACTCGATCATGATAATGATACCGTGAACCTTGTTTTGCTCCAAGGCTGCCTTAGACAAGGCGCGTATGGTGGCAAGCTCGGTGTTAAGGCTTATATCCGCCCATTTAACTGCGTTGGGCGCGGACTTGGGTCGCACTGGGCGGATGTAGATGGTTTCTGCCTCAGGGCATAACTTACGGATAGTCTTCAGGTTGGCAAGCCTGGAATCTGCAAAGGAACGCAGACCCAATTCCACCAGCAGCTTGAGGGCTGGTTTGTGTCCGCAAAGTACCTTGGTAACCGCTGTCCAGTGTATATCTCTCTTGGTGAAAAGCTTATCCAGTGCCCTGAAGTTATGTTTGAGCACGGCTGGATCAATCAGTACACTGCTCATTGCTTCTTGTATCTCATCTCGGCGTACTTTGAGGTGAACCCCAGGGTTTCGTAAAGTGTTTTTGCCGAGTTGTCGTACTCTACATGAAGAGCAACGTCTCCTTCAGCTTCGTTAATGGCCCGTTTCAGAAGGTCGGCGCCTGCCCCAAGCGGGGCCGCAGACGAGTCGGTAGCCAGATAGACAAGAACATTCTCAGGGATATAGCCGTGCATACCAGTGGCGTTCATTACTGCAACGCCAGTGAGTGATCCATCCATTTCCTGAAGCACCACAAAGCCGCCCTTGCCTTCCGCATCCGAAAAGGCGTATTTTACAGCCTCTTCGATCTGCCGGGGCGGATCACGAAATTGCTCAAGGTTTTTATGCAGGAACTCGATGATATGAGACTTCGAATATAGATCGCTTAACTCCCTTTCTGAACGAACTATACGGTACATTTCTTCCACAAAACTCCTTTCTTTTGTTTACAACCTGAATAACAGGAGGGAATCGAGTCGATCTATCCTGAAGAATCGAAGCCAAGTCTCCCCTCTTGCAATGATACCTTATTATAGGCAATTTTAGACGGGTGTCAAGGGAGGCCGTGCATTAAATTGCAAATGTGCGAAACTTAAACGTGGGTTTCGCGGTGAGCTGGACTAGGTTCGCCCGGCCAACGGAAGGTGGATGGTGAACGCAGTACCTTTGCCGACCTCGCTTTCCACATCTATTGTGCCGTTCAAGGAATCTACAATCGTCTTCACTATATAAAGTCCCAAACCGATCCCCTTTGGGTGCTCGTTCGAGGTGCTGCGCTTGTATTTGTCGAAGATGTAAGGCAGGAGATCCGGCGCGATCCCTGTACCCTGATCCTTAACCAGAACCTTGATCTCATGACCGTGGACCTGACTTATGATACGGACCTCACCTCCTGCAGAGGTAAACTTCAAGGCGTTTCCTACAAGATTGGTGAAGACGCGGAACATCTGGGTCGGGTTGCACTCAATAAACGGTATGTGGGGGCTTAGCTCTACCTCCAGCCTGATCCTCTTGTTCTCCGCATGAAGCTTGTTCATGTTGAAGACACGTAGAAGCACCTCGTTGATACTGACCGACTCACGTGTCTGCTCAAGCCTACCCGCCTCTATCTTGGACACGAGGAGGAAGTTCTCAACAAGACCGAGCATATCCTTGGAGGCGCCCTCAATAAGGGTCACCATTCGCTTCTGACGCTCCTTGAAACCCTCTGCCTGGCTTAGGAACTCGGCTGCGGAGATAATGGTTGAGAGCGGGTTCTTTAAGTCGTGGGTAAGCATGGCGATGAAATCCGCGCGCATCTGCTCGATCTGTTCGCGTTCCTTACGAAGCCTGTGCTGATCTATAGCCTGGCTGATGGTTGCAGGAAGCTGAGCCAGGTGGCTCATATCCGAGGTTTTGGTGAGGTAATCATATGCTCCAAGCTTCATGGCGGCAACCGCTACCTTTTCGCTGCCCTGACCGGTGAGGAAAATAACAGGGATATCCACCCCTTTAGCACGAATATTCCTAAGGAACTCCAGACCATCCATATCAATCAGAAGGAAGTCCAGAAGGATCACGTCAAAGGTCTCCTCCGCAAGATGCTTCAGGCCGTCGACACCCCTCGCAACAGTGACAACGGCATAGTCGAGTTCGCGCTGTCTTACCATCCGGCGAAACGCTAACCGGTCGTCCTCGTTATCCTCGACCATAAGCACCCGAATCGTGGCTGTTTGATCGCTCACAGAACCCTCAGGGCAGTTCATTGAGTTCCCAGTAAAGGTTGATGGTTGCTATGGCATCCACGAACTTGGTGAAGTCTACCGGCTTAATGATATAGGAGTTTACCCCCAGGTTGTAGCTTTCGATCTTGTCCTGATCCCTTTTGGAGGTGGTAAGCATCACTATAGGAATCATCTTATAGCCTGGGTCGCTCTTCAGCTTTCCAAGCACCTCGATACCGTTCATCTTAGGCATGTTGATATCCAGAAGAACCAGTCCAGGACGAGGAGCCGACTCAGGATCTTGATACCCGCCTCGGTGGTAGATAAAGTCAAGGGCCTCTTCGCCGTCGCGAACTACATACAGGCGGTTGGAGAGGCTGTGCTTGGTGAAGGCCCTTTTGGTTATCAGTATGTCGTTCTCGTCGTCCTCGACGAGAAGTATGTCTATAGGCTGTCTTTCGGCCATCACGTGCTCCTTTCAGGGTTAGCTGTTTTATCGTTCTCCTCCATTTGCACGGGCAACGTGAAATGAAATATTGTACCCATTCCAACACGAGATTCAACCCATATCCGCCCGTTGTGTTCCTCGATGACGCGCTTAACCATCGAAAGCCCCACACCCGTTCCTTCATACGTGCCTCGTTGATGCAGGCGCTGAAATATCTTGAAGATACGCTCATAGTGGTGTTTCTCTATTCCTATCCCGTTATCTGCGACCATGAACTCCCAAAACCCCTCGGAGGTTCGAGCTGTGATCTCTATCTGTTTGTGCGGTTTGTCGTTGAATTTAAGCCCGTTGAAGATGAGATTATAGAAGGCCTCAATCATCTTGAAACGATCGCAAAGCACCACTGGGAGCTCATCTGGATCGTAGACAATGTCTGCGTTCTCGTCTGGATTGACCAACTTTATCGCCTCCTTAACCAAATCCCCTGCAGGTACACGCTCGAACTTTCTCTCTGTTCGGGTAATCGCCGAGGTCGCAAGCAAATCATCCAGCAACCTCTCCATCCGCTTGGCCGCATCTATAAGCCTCGTGAGATAACGCCTTCCCTCATCGTCCAGCTTGTCGTCATAGTCAACGTAAAGGAACTGACTGAACCCTGAGATGGCACGCAGCGGGGTCTTGAGGTCGTGGCTCGTCACGTAGATCATCTCCTCAAGCTCACGTGCAAATGCGGCTGTCTTGCGGTTAGATTCCTCAAGATCGGCTGTGCGTTGAGCAACGATTTGCTCGAGGTTCTCGTTGAGTTGCCGCAACTCCTCGCTGCGGCGACGGTTCTCCTCGAACATGAACCTCAGATCGTCAATCATGAGATTCAGGCCCACTATCAGCTCGGTAAATTCGTCTTCCTCATCCGGCAGCGTGATGTTCTCGCTGAAATCGCCGACCGAGACCCGCTCCATCGCCGGCGCGATTCGGGAAAGCCGGTCGGTGACCCTCTCCTTGTAGCGTAAGTGCACCTCCTCCAGCTCCCCTTTGGCACGCTCCAGTTCAGCGGTGCGTTCACCTACCTTGCGTTCCAGGGTCTCGTTGAACTCCCGCAGTTTCCTGAAGAGGTAGCTGTTGGCAAACGCCTCGGCAGCCTGACGTGCAAAAAGTGCGAAAACCTGAAGATCGTGCTCCGTGAACCCCTCATGTGAGATGCGAATCAGGGTCATGGCTCCCAAAAGCTCCTCCCGCGCCACCAGAGGGACGGACAGAAGACAGATGGGAAGCTTTTGCGTACCCCGCACCCCCCTCGCCCCCCTCGCCTGGGGATCAAGGTGAACATTGTTGGCCACAAGAGGTTTGCGCTCGACTGCGGCTTTGCCGGTAATCCCTTCTCCCAAAGGGACACGGCAGGTCATCCTCTCTTGGTACTCAGCTGCAACTGTAGTAGTTATGGAAACCAGCTCCTTTGCCTCGGCGTCAAAGCTGTACACGGTGCATCCGTCGGCCCGGATCAGCTCCGAAGCACGTGAGGCTATGAGCTGAGATATCTTTTTCTCGTCCAGGGTAGATGAAACAGCAGTGCCGGTCTCAAGCAGGGCACTCAGCTCCTCGCTGCGGCGCTTGATCTCCTCCTCTGCCCGTTTGAGTTCGGTGATGTCGGTTAAAATCGCCATGGAGGCGTAAAGCTTTCCATCGGAATCATAGAGCGGAGCCGCCGTCACAAGCGTCCGACGACGCATCCCCTCTTTGTGAATGAAGGTCAGCTCATAGCGAGAGGTCTCTCCTTCCATTCGCCGAGCGGTCTGAGAGCGAAGGAGCTCCGCCTCATCAGGAGGAATGAAATCAAAAAGCGATCGCCCTACAAGCTCCTCCTGCAAATACCCCAACAGAGCGGAGATCGTAGGATTGGCGAAAAGGATGGTGTCGCCGGGATCGTCAAGAATGATCCCTTCCTGAGCGGTGTTGACCAGCGTCCGGTAAAGCTCCTCACTTCCAAGTTCCGGTTCAGAACACAGCCTCTCCTCCCGTATTCGGAATGCATCAATGAGCCGCCTGATCTCCCCGTCATTACTCACAAGTTCCATCAGGGGCGAGGCTGGGTAATCCTTGCCCGATGAGATGAGTTCCAAGAGATCATCAAGCCTATAGGCGGTACTACCCTGCGTCTTCTTCTTGCCCTTATCGCTCGCTGCCTTACCCATAGAGAGCCGCTTTCTTCCCACATCGTTTTCTTTCCGCATCCCGTTGGACCTCTTTGTATTCAGAGAGGCATGCTTTTCTCTATCGGCCTCGGCGGACAAAAAACCTCCTACTCGGGTAACTGGTTAAGACTCCAGTAAAGATTGATGGTGCTAACCGCCTCCATGAACTTCGTAAAGTCCACCGGTTTAACGATATAGGAGTTGACACCCAGGTTGTAGCCTTCGATCTTGTCCTGTTCCCTGCGAGAGGTGGTAAGTATCACTACCGGTATGTGCCGTTTTTCGGGATCGTTTTTAAGACGCCTCAGGACCTCGAATCCATTCATCCTCGGCATGTTGATGTCAAGAAAGATAAGCCCGGGTGTAGGGATAGACTTATCCTCGTATTTAGCGCGGTGGTAGATAAAATCGAGCGCCTCGTCCCCGTCACGAAGCACATACAGGATGTTTTTTGGCTCGTAGCGTTCAAATGCGCGCCTTGTTATGAGGATGTCGTCTTCATCATCATCCACCAGAAGAATGGGAATCCCTTTGGTTGAATTCATTGCTCCTCCTCCATTCTCTCAGGATGTTTTGGCAGCACGAAACGAAATGTTGTTCCCTTCCCTACCTCGGATTCCACCCAGATACGTCCCTTGTGGCCTTGGATTATCTTTTTCACCAGCGCCAGCCCGACACCTGTGCCGCTTCCATCGCTCGAAAGCCTCTGGAATATCTTGAAGATCTTCTCAAAGTAACGCTCCTCTATCCCGGGCCCGTTATCCGCCACGAAGAACTCAATCTCCTCGCCGCGGTCTTCGAATCCCACAGTGATCTCTGCGTGTTCCTTGTCGTTATACTTGACGGCGTTGGATACGAGATTTGAAAAAACCTCTCCTATCCGTACTCGCTCGCAGAAGATATGAGGTATTGGGCCTTCGACGCAAACGGACACATTCTCGCCAGGCGCCAATGTGCTGATGACCTCATTGAGGAGTTCATCTATATCGGTCTCCTCGTAAGGCTCCTTGATCCGGCCCACCCGTGAGAGCTCTAAGAGATCGTCAATCAGACGCTCCATTCGCTTTGCGTTTTGAGACATGCGCTCGACATACATCTTGCCTTCCTCGGGCAGTATCGAACCAAAGTCCTCTACAAGGAACTGGCTGAAGCCTAGGATAGCCCGCAGGGGCGCCTTGAGGTCGTGACTTACGGTGTAAACGAAATCTTCAAGCGACTCGTTTGACTTCTGAAGCTCTGCTGTACGCTCGGCGACCCGGCGCTCGAGCACGGCATAGGCCTTGGCATTCTCGACCGCCGGTGCGGCCTGGTTGGCAACAAGTTGCAGGAGACGGAGATGTTTACGGGAGTATCGAATCTTGGGATCAAAGGCCTGAGAAGCCATTACCCCGATTACCTCGTTGCGCACGATCATTGGGGCGCCAATCCAGGAGCGGGAAACCTTGCCTATATGGTTTATCCCCCTCTTTGCAAGCTGCGCCTGGCTATCTCCCTGAACTACCTGTGGTTTTGCGCTCCGGATAACATACTCGGTCATCCCATGGCCGGCCCTGCGTGTAGCCCATTCGCCCTCGCCGGTAGGAACACGCCGGCCGTGCTCAATCGCGTAGGGGAAACTCACCTTATCACGCTGCGCGTCGTATAGGGCTATGTAGAAGTTCTCCACTGGCATAAGACGCTTGATTTGCTCGTGTACAACCCCGTAAAGCTCCTCGATATCAAGGGTGGAACTGATAGTTTGACTGATCTCGTTGAGCACCGAAAGTTCGGTTAAGCGATTCTCAAGCTCACGGTAGGCACGGGCGTTATCAATCGCGCCTGATGCCTGGCTTGCAAGCGAGGCAAGGAACTCCTTGTGTCCCTTGTCATACGCTTCCTCCCCCTCAACGCTCTGCACCGCCATCACCCCTATAACCTCATTACGCACGATAAGCGGCACCCCCAGCCAGGAGCGGGCAGGCGTGCCTCTAACCACCACATCAAGCCCCAGCTCCTTGATCCGGCTGCGAAGATCGCGTTGGATCAGGAGAGGCTTACGGGTGCGAATTATGTGCTCTGTCAGCCCGCTACTGAAGGAACGGGTGCGTGGCGTTGCCTGGAGGCCGTCCTGGATGTTAAACACGAACTCGATCTCAGCCCCGGCTCCAGCCTCATCATCCGCCGGATGGTAAAGGGCAACGTAAAAATGATCGGCAGGCATTACCTGACGGGCCTGCTCGTAGACGATCTTGAGCTGTTCTTCCAGTTTAAGGGTCGAGCCCAGGGCGCGTCCTACCTCGTTGAACGCATCCAGCTCCCTGACCCTGCGCTCTAACTTCTCGTAAGCGCGTGCGTTGGCCACGGCTCCGGCCGCCTGGTTAGCAACCGTCTCCAGAAGACGCTTATGGTCCTCATCGTAAACGTTAGGCTCTCGGGTACTCTGCACCGTTACCACCCCAACGACCTCCTCGTGAGAGATCATTGGAACACCCAGCCAGCACTTCGGCTCAGCACCCCTGACAACCATATCTATACCCAACCTGCGGGTGACGTTAACAACATCATCTCTTATAAGGAAAGGCTTGAGATTTGAAATAATATACTCGGTAAGTCCTTTGCCGAACTTCCTGGGAGGTACATCCGTACGCTTCCCCTCCTCAATAAACAGTGGGAACTCGATGGTATTGGATCTGTCGTCGTAGAGAGCTATGTAGAAGTTCTCTGTATCCATGATACGGCCGGTCTGATTGTATATCACCTCTAAAAGCTCTGTCAACTTCAGGGTAGAGCCCAACGCGCGGCCTATCTCGTTGAACACGGAAAGCTCGGTGAAGCGGCGTTCCAGCTCAGCGGTCTTTTCCTTGTTCTCTGCGAACATGAACTGCAGGTCGTCGATCATCAGGTTGAGTCCCACCAGGAGTTCTGTGAACTCATCCTCTGCGCCCTGTGGGATATCGATCTTCTCGCTGAACTCGCCAAGCGAGACCTTCTGGATCACCGGAGCAATCAGAGCAAGCCTCTTGCGGACGTATTCCCTGTAATCCTCGCCGCTTTCCGGCACAACAGCCTTTTCCTTGTCTTTGCTCATAGATAGCTTCCTTGCATTATTATACCTCTAACCCCTCCACCTTATACTTAACCAGCTTAAAAGAAGCATATCCGCGCCGTGCCCAATGTCAAGTCTGACTGGCATTTGAAAAAGAGCGGGCACGAGCCCGCTCTAAAGTTCTCGATTGAGCTTTGTTTCATCCCAGCTTCAGCACACCCTCGGCATCACTACCTCAGGGACCGTTTAAGGATGAAAGCTAAAGGCTGCGCTATCTGAGTTTCCTCCAGTCCAGGACCTCGTACTTACGATCGGCAGAGAGCGTCACCCTGGAGCCAGAATAGGGAGTACTTTGTCTAACTGTCGGAGTAAGCGTCACCACTTTGCCGCCTGGGACCCGACCCTTCACACGTAGTATCAGGTCGCAGCTATCACCTAGGTTTTTACCCAGCCCCGCGTCGATGTTATCGAACGGTGCCCACTTTGGGTCGATTTCTCCGGAGAAAACGGTGTACATCCACGAAACATGGTGCATAGGTTGAGCCCCGTCCAATGCCATGCCTGGGTTGTCGTTCACCTTGTTCTCAACCGCAAAGTAGAAACTCCCGTACTCGATCGTAATGTCCAAGTCGCTCACGTCGAACCAGTTGAAGTTGCCTTGCTGAGTGGCCGCGACTGTCTTACGTCCTAACTCAACCCCAGGTTCTTCTCCTAGACCGAAAAAAACAAGGTCGCACTGGGCATTCCAATGGTCAGGATCATCAGCCCAACCTATAGGCTCGTAACAAGCAGAATCAACAGTGAAAGGATACATTGTGCCAAAATCCCCAGGGGTGAACTCAACAGCCATCCGGTTGCCTGCTTTCATCTTGAAACCAAATGGTACGGGGGTAGCTTCATCGTACTTTAGTTCTACTTTTTCTTGTGGGGCTTTCTCAAGGGCGGCGTCAATGGTCGCAGTCTCATCCTCGTTCACCGTTACCGTTGTATCCCAGTCTTTGTAATCCTTCAACGTAAGTTTAACCGTGTGATCACCAAGCGGAACCTCGGTCAACAGGGCGTTAGTAACCGTTTCCTTATCTACCCCGTCAAGGAAGATGTCG
>DAOVCF010000066.1 GCA_030670165.1 Candidatus Stahliibacteriota bacterium
TTAGACCCCTTGCCGAACACCTTGATCTCGCCCTTGGCGAAGTCGATATCCGGGATGTCCAGGCCAGCCAATTCGGAGATCCGTAGCCCCTCATCGTATAAAAGTTCGACGATTGCACGGTCGCGCAACAGGTTGAAATGGCCGTCAAGCACCTCCTCGATCTGCGACTGGGTAAAAACCTCAGGCAGTCTACGGGAGAGTTTTGGCCCCTTGACCAGTCGGGCAGGATTGAGAGCAAGGCGATCCTCGCGGCACAGAAACTTGAAAAGACTCTTGGTAGAAGAGAGCCTGCGCTGGATGGTGCGTTTCGAGTAGCCGAATCTTGTCTGCACCGCCACAAACGCGCGGATGTCCGATCGGTCGACATCCAAAAGATCCTTCTTTCCTTGATAAAGGGAAAGGAATTCAATGAATGCTGCAAGATCAGAACGATAAGCCCGCAGGGTATGCCCTGACGCCCGGCGCTCGTCGCGAAGGTAGGCAAGGAAATCCTCAGCATCCGGGGGAAGTTTGATCGTTTCGGATTTAGGCTTAGGCATCTTTGGCCTTCTTCTTTTTTGATTTGGTATTCAGCTTCTCAGGATGACACCGGACGCAGTAAGTTTCCTTCGGAGCTTTAACCATGTAGGCATTGCAGGCAGGGCAGCGCTCATCACTCAAAGGATAGGGTGAGGCAAAACTGCACTCCTCGTTGGAGCATTTGTAGAACTTGCCGCGCTTTCCCCGCAGTTCGAGAACATCTGAACCGCACAGGGGGCAGGGCTGAGGGATTATGTAGGGAGAGGTGGTTTTGCACTCGGGATAGCGGGAGCATGCCAGGAATCTACCGAAGCGCCCGACCTTGACCACCATCGGAGCACCGCATTCAGGGCAGCGCTTCTCGATCTCTTGAGGTTCAGCTTCACCTACGGGCCTGGTGTAGCGGCATTGTGGGAAGCCGGAGCAGGCAAGAAACTTGCCGAAGCGACCCCACTTTTCAATCAGTGGCTTGCCGCATTGAGGACAGGTCTGGCCGGTCTCCTTAACCATCCCCTGTTTGATTTCAGGTATCTCCGCCTCCACCTTCTCAAGCGCCGCACTGAAAGGCTTCCAGAAATCACCAAGCGCCCTCTGCCAGTCAAGCTTGCCCTCTGCAATCTGATCAAGCTCTGCCTCCATCCGGCTGGTGAACTTAACGTTAAAGAAATCCGCAAACCGCGGAACCAGGATGTCGTTAACCAATCTCCCCAACTCGGTCGGCACAAGCGGGGCGGAGCGCTTGCGGGCCTCGCGTCTGGTATAGTGACGTTCGGCAAGTGTGCCCACGATGCTGGCGTAGGTTGACGGCCTGCCGATACCGTATCTTTCCAATCTCCTGATCAGGGATGCCTGCGTGTATCGCTGGGGCGGCTGGGTCTCTTTTCGCTCTATCATAAGTTTTACAAGTCGCACCGCATCAGTCTTTGCAAGCTCGGGCAGCAGGAAATCAGTCTCGCGCTTCTCGCGTTGGTAGACCTTCTCGTACCCATCAAAGGTCTGCTTAAGGGAGCGGGCGCGGAAGAGATAACCTTCATATTCGATCTCTACGGCCCTTACGTCGTAGATAGCATCGGCCATCTGTGAGGCAAGATAGCGCCGGTAGATGAGATCGTATACTCGTTTTGCGTCCTGCGAAAGATAGGAACCCACGAAATCAGGTGTTCGGGCAAGACCTGTGGGACGTATAGCCTCGTGAGCGGCCTGGGCATCCTTGCGGTCTTGGTAGGCCCGCGGCTTTGAGTACTCGGAGCCTATGGTTTGGGTAATAAAGTTCCCGGTGGAGGCAATGAAATCCGGAGAGATGCGCAGGCTGTCGGTTCGCATGTAGGTAATGAGACCGACCGTCGTTTCATCAAGACTCACGCCTTCGTAAAGCCCTTGTGCCAGATACATCGTCTTCTTTGGAGCAAAGCCAAGGACCGAGGAAGCCTCCTGCTGTAAGGTTGAGGTCTTAAAGAGCGGTAGCGGGGGAAATGACTTGGGGCCGCGTTCAAACTTGGCAACCTGTGCATCAATCCCGGCCTTAAGGATCCCCTTGGCCTTTCTCATCTCCTTTGCGCCGAGGCGCTCGAACCGCTTGCCGTTGATCCTTGCAAGCTCGGCCTCAAACTGCTTGCCCTTTGCCTGGAAAAGACCCTTGATGACCCAGTAAGGCTCAGACTTGAACGCGGCGATCTCGGCCTCGCGCTCGCACAGGATTCGCAGCGCCACGCTCTGCACCCGGCCTGCGGAGAGCCCACCCCGCACCAGCTTCCATAAAAGGGGAGAGACCTTGTAGCCTACCAGTCTATCCAGCACCCGGCGGGCGCGGTGGGCATCGACGAGAAGGTGATCTATCTGGCCCGGATTGGCAAGCGCCTCCTCAACTCCCCGCCTGGTGATCTCGTAGAAACGGATGCGGGAGATATTCGCGTGATCAACCTCTTCGGCAAGATGCTGGGCGATCGCCTCCCCTTCCCGGTCAGGGTCTGGTGCCAGAAGCACGCGCTTAGCCTTACGGGCTGCGGCTTTTATGGCCTTTATGTCCTTGGCCTTGCCGCGAATCTTTATGTACTCGGGGATGAACTTGCCGTCCTCGATCTTCACCCCCAGACGCGATTTGGGCAGATCCTTGATGTGTCCTTTGCTGGAGATAACACTTACCTTACCAGAAAGCAGCTTCTTTATTGTACGCGCCTTGGTCGGCGACTCAACTATTATGAGATCTCTCATACTCCTCCAAGAAGTCCACTACGTTCTGCATATCGCGAGGCAGATCGGTCTCAAATAACATCTTCTTACCGGTTGCCGGATGCACAAATCCCAGCACCTTTGCGTGAAGCGCCTGGCGATCTATGCGTTCAAGCGAGCCTTTGAGCACCTCGGACTCAACACGAGACTGCGGGCGAATCCCCCTGCGTCCGCCGTACTCCGCATCGCCTATGACCGGGTGTCCGTAGTGCCGCAGATGCACCCTTATCTGGTGAGTACGTCCGGTCACGAGCCACAGGCGCAGGTATGAGACGCATCCGGCATAGACCCGCTCGAGCTTAAACCGTGTGGCTGCCTCGCGCGATTCAAGGGGCGTAACCGTCATCCTGCGGCGATCCAGTGTCGAGCGCCCTATGGGTGCGGCGATCTCGCCTCGGGGCAGTTCGAACTTGCCCCATGCCAGCGCCACATACTCCTTCAGCATCGAGCGCGCCTTGGTCTGCCGGGTCAAATCGCGAAGCGCGGAGTAGGTTTTGGCAAACAGAATAAGGCCAGTTGTGTCTTTGTCAAGTCTGTGGACAACTCCTGGCCGCACCTCGCCCTTCTCTCCTCTTGGCAAGTCGCCGCAGTGCGCGAGTAACGCATTTATCAGCGTCCCCGATGAATGACCGCGCGCAGGATGCACAACCATGTTCCGAGGTTTATTTAAAAGGATTATGTGATCGTCCTCGTACACGACGTTTAAAGGAATCTCCTGAGGCTGCAGTGCCGCGTCTCGATCGGGGAGCTGGAGCATCGCGTAAACCTCGTCACCGGAAGCAAGCTTCTGGGAAGGCTTGGCCTTGGAGCCGTTCACCAGTATCTTTCCTTCCTTGATGAGCTTTGCGGTCATGGAGCGGGAAAGCCCGATGCCTGAGGTAATCAGGTAGCGATCCAGCCTGGAGCCCGCCATCTTGCGTGATACGACGCGCTTGAACTCTCGCTCTACAAAGGGCATGCTTTACACCTGGGATGATTCTAACGCTGAGGTTGTTTCCAATGAACGATACCCTATCCCTTTAAGATGTGTTACGGGGTGTGTTACGAGGTGTGTTACGGGATGTGTTACGGGATGTGTTACGGGTACGAAGGACATTCTTCATCCGTGAGATGATCTCGGCGATCTTTGCGGAGCCCAAAGCGATCATCTCTGACAGTTGAGCGTCGGAAACAGGCTCCCGCTCCGCGGTCAACTGCAGTTCGATGAGCTTTCCATCCGATGTACCCACGAGGTTGGCGTCCACCTCCGCTCGAGAATCCTCATCGTAACATAAATCGGCAATAACCTGGCCTTCCACTATACCTACACTCACCGCGGCCACGAACTGCCGCAGGGGCAAACGTTGAATGATTCCTTGTTTCTGAAGGTCTTCGCACGCCCGATAAAGGGCGCAGAACCCGGCGCAGATAGCAAGTGTTCGGGTTCCGCCGTCGGCCTGAAGAACGTCACAGTCAACGATAAGGGTATTCGCGCCAAGGGCCTCAAGATCGAACCCCATCCTTAAGGAACGACCTATGAGCCTTGAAATCTCCTGGCTTCGGGCGGAAGGTCTGCCTTTTCTGGACTCGCGCTGATTTCTTTCCGGGGTTGACGCGGGAAGCATCGCGTACTCCGCGGTTATCCAGCCCTGTCCTGAGCCTTCAAGCCAGGCCGGGGCCTTGGGTTCTAAGGAGACCGCTGCCAGAACCCTCGTATCACCCGCCATTGCAAGACAGGAGCCTGGGGCGAACTTAAGATACCCCATCTCGAATGATAAAGGCCTCAGTTGGTCAGGCGTTCTTCCGTCAATCCTCATATGTTACCTAAAATTCGTGACTTATGCTTACTCTGGCGACGTCTCCCATCGGTTCGCCCAAAAAACGCTCGCCTATGGTGCGGAAGTTCGGCGATAGGTCGGTAAGGTAGAATCGAGAACCGCCTTTATGGGAGGAGGGCTGGGAGGAGGGCCGCAGAAGCTTCATCTTTTCAAGCACCTCGTGCGCGGTCTGCGCGGTCTCGTCGCCGGAGTCAACCAGCTTCACCTTGTGCTCAAAGAATCTGTCAAGCGCAGACGCAAGCAAGGGATAGTGGGTGCAGCCCAGAAGAAGGGTATCTATCTTATCCTGTTTGAACGAGGTAAGATACTCCGCAATAATTTGGTGTGTTACGGGTCTGTCCACCCAGTCCTCCTCGACCAGGGGAACGAAGAGCGGGGTGGATTTGGCGATAACCCTGACATTTGGGTCAACTGCCAGGATAGCACGTTCGTATTCTCCGGCTGATATGGTGGCAGGGGTGCCGATGACGCCGATTCGACGATTTACGGTCAGCTTGACCGCTGCACGCGCCCCAGGCTCTATCACCCCGATTATGGACAGCTTATAGTCCTTCTTGAGAAACGGAAGAGCCGCAGAGGTCGCCGAGTGGCAGGCAACGATCACCATCTTAACCTGACGTTCAATGAGGAACTCGGTATCCTCGTGTGCAAAGCGGCGGATGGTCTCTGCCGACTTGGTGCCGTATGGCAAGCGCGCGGTGTCGCCGAGATAGACGATCTCCTCTGATGGAAGAAGCTCGGCAAGCGAACGAACCACCGTAAGCCCGCCTATGCCTGAATCGAACACACCTATGGGCTGATCCGGTGTCAATCTACTCATAACGGTCCTATTTATTCCTCTTGCTTAACAATCTTAAGACGCTTTTTATATTCGACGCACAGTCTCTCAAGAGGTGTGTTACGGGTTACGGGTTGCGGGCTACCGGTTGACGTAATCAGACACCCCTTGGGCGATGCCTTGGGCTATCCTCTGACGATAAGTGGACTGGCGAATCTTTGCCTCCTCTGTCGGATTAGTTAAAAACCCACCCTCGACGAGCACGGCAGGCATCGAGCAGCCCTTGAGCACGTAGAAGCCGGCCTGATTGAGACCCCTGTTGGCAAAGCCGGTCTTGGCCGCTGACGCGTCCTGGATAAAGCCGGCAAGTTCCTCGGACTCCCTCTGGAACCTGTTGGTCAAAAGCGTAGCTATTATGTCGTTGAGCACCGCGTCAGGATCGTAGGCGTTTTCACCGATGTCGTATTTTAGCGATGCGTTCTCGCGCAGGGCCACGTTCTTTGCGTACTCAAGCCGGTGCATCCCCAAAAAGTAAGTCTCGAATCCTGAAGGTGACGATGATCGGTTGGCGTTGTAGTGGATCGAGATAAATAGATCCGCCTTCTTGGCGTTGGCATACTTGGTGCGGTCGGCTAAAGGCACGTACTTATCGGTGGTGCGCGTCATGTAAACGGTGTGTCCTTGAGCCTCCAGAAGCTTCTTTAACCGCAGTGATGTATCCAGGGCCAAGGCCTTCTCCTGGGTGCCTTTTTTGCTCACCGCACCCGGGTCCTTGCCGCCGTGGCCCGGATCGATAACTATCACTAACTTCTTCTTAGCCTTCGGTTGAGTTACCACCGCCTTGGGAGTAAACGTAACCTCGATCCCGTTATGGATGCCTTTCGAAGAAACCGTGCACTCCCTGGAAAGCTTAAGGTTGATGGTGGTTTGGTCGTTGTGGTTCCGCAGAGTCGCAGAACTTACGAAACCCGAAGGACTTATCTGGGTGACGTTGGAACCTACAGGCAGCTTGAGGGTTACCGAGGTTGCAGAGTTCTCGATAACCTCGCAGGAGATCGGACCCGAGGCAAGTATCTGGATGGTGGTCGGATCAGAGCCGGAAAGGATTATCTTCTCTATCTTTATATCTTCCGAGGGCTTAAGCTCCGATGGGGAGACACTGAAGATGCGCTTCAGCATCGCCACCGGGATATAGAGATTTACACCGTCCCAGCCGATGGGCTCGGGCAGATGGATGCCGGCCTGATTATCTATAACCACCGTGCGGTTGGCTGCGGTAAAGACGTACGTGTGACCCGCATAAACCAGCACCCCCTTCTTCTTTGCCG
The DNA here is from genome assembly GCA_030670165.1 of Candidatus Stahliibacteriota bacterium. Classification (GTDB taxonomy): domain Bacteria; phylum Hydrothermota; class Tepidihabitantia; order B3-TA06; family B3-TA06; genus B3-TA06. The sequence continues at coordinate 6,672 of DAOVCF010000066.1, forward strand.
CAACCCAGGCATGCCTGGAGCTGGTCTTAGCTGCAAACTCAATCAGGGTAACCGACTCGCGGCCGTTGTAAGTGACTGTATTCAGTGTCTTGCCTGCAAATGTAACCGTGCCCGCCTCAAGAAAAAACAAGACGAGCAGGGAGAGCACAAACACGCGCCTCATACTCCCATCCTCCTTTGTTCACGCTCCATGTCGCGACGCCTAAGCGTGTCGCGCTTGTCAATGGTCTGCTTGCCTCGGCAGAGACCTATCAATAATTTTGCAATCCCGCGGTCCGAGAAGTAAAGCTTTAAGGGAATCAATGTATAGCCTCGGCGCTGGGTCTTGCCGTAGAGCTTCTTTAACTCATGGCTATGCAGAAGAAGCTTGCGCCTGCGCCCAGGCTCCGGGACGTCGAACGACGCTTTTCTGTACGCTGCGATGTGCATCCCTACGATGTAAGCCTCGCCGTTCTGAATCATACAGTACGCCTCTGTGATCGAGGCCTGGTGGTCTCTAAGTGACTTAACCTCCGAGCCTTGCAATACGATGCCTGCCTCAAGGGTATCCTCTATGAAGTAGTCGTGCCGTGCCCGGCGGTTCTCTGCGATGACGTTCATGTAAAAGTGTAGCCTGAAAATGGGCTTCTGTCAACCCTTGCGGACTTTCGCATTCCTCGATTTGGAAAATAAAGTGGTAAAATCGTGCCGCGATTAAAAATAAACGTGCTACAAACTCGTCAGCGCTACATTGCACTCGTCACGATTATGGGGTCCCCGCAAGAGCGCGAAGCGATCTTGTGGGGTAAAAAAACTGGACAAAAGGTGGTCAAAAGCTGGACAAAAGATGGACAAAAGGTGGACAGGGGTCCCCACAAAGATGCGAAGCAGATTTGTGGGGTAAAAAAACGGGGCATTTCGGGTGAAAACGGGGAAATTTTGGGCTATTTTGAGGGGTCTTCCTTAGTTTTTTTATTTCACAATTTATTAAATCATATAACTCGCAAACAAGTTGATTAACGTTGAAGTCGCTATAAGACAAGGGGCTCGCGTGCCCGGTTTTTGGGTATAACCCCATTGTCTGGGTCATAGGCACGGCAGATTGCTTCGGGCGACTCCGTCTCCCTCGCAATGACGGAGGGGGTTGACAAACCTCTAAGTTTAGCCTATATTGAGATATAAAGTAGCATCTCGGGGTCCCCGCGAGCTTACGCAGTAAGGTCGTGGGGTGAAAACCAGCCCTTTGGGGTCCCCTCGCGAAAGCGAAGCTTTCGTGCGGGGTAACGAAAGGAGGAAATCATGAAGAGGTTTTCCTTAATCCTTATCCTGGCGGGTGTGTCGCTCATACTTGCACCCACACAACTGGCCGCTGGCTGGGCGCGTACCTATGGCGGATCCGACTATGACTTTGGTATAGACGTCCAGCAAACAAGCGATGGAGGTTACATTACAACAGGAGGAATATCTTCGGTAGGGGCTGGAGAATCCGATCTCTGGATACTAAAAACTGATAATAAAGGTAATTCCGTATGGTCCACTTTTTACGGTGGGACAGACTGGGATTACGGGACCTGTATCAGGCAAACCTCCGACGGGAATTACATCGTCGTAGGTACGACTTCTTCCATGGGTGCTGGAGCCGAGGATGTTTGGCTGTTAAAAATTAACACACAAGGCGATACCCTCTGGATGAAGACCTACGGAGGGGAAGGCTTTGATAGAGGAGACTGGATAGAGGAAACCGACGATGGTGGTTATATAATTCTGGGTTACACAAGTTCTTTCTCACAAGGCGTCACAGACTTCTGGTTGCTCAAAACCGATGCCTACGGAAACACTTTGTGGACACATGCCTATGGTGGAGACAGTCTCGATTGGGGACACTGCGTGCAGCCCACTTCAGACGGCGGCTATATCATGACGGGGAGGGCATATCCTCCCGGCGAAGAAACGCAGTATAATGACCTTTGGCTCGTTAAAACCGACGCACAGGGAACTATCGAGTGGACAAGTTCATATGGAACAAATCTAAAAGATTGTGGGTTTTGTATACGGCAGACCACGGATGGTAGTTACATAGTTACAGGATTTACCGGATTCTCCGCCGCCTGCACCTATGGAAATCTCTGGCTCCTGAAGATTGACCCCCAAGGTGATACCGTGTGGACACGTACATACGGCAGTTTTAAGGCCGATCTGGGAGTGAGGGTTGAGCAGACCTCCGATGGTGGGTACATTGTAGCAGGAGGAACTAACTCCCTTAGTGCTGGAGGGGAAGATTTCTGGTTATTAAAGACAGACGAAAACGGTGACACTCTATGGACACGCACATATGGTGGAGAAGATAATGATGTGTTGTGGGGAATGCAACAAACTTCAGATGGAGGTTATATACTTATCGGAGATACCTATTCCTACGGTGCCGGTAATTCGGACCTATGGCTCATCAAAACCGACTCCCTTGGAAACGTGGCAATTGAGGAAGAACCGCCGACCCTAGAACCACCGTTTGAGGTTACTTCTACGATAGGATCACACATTGTGCTGCGCTACGAGAATCGGCCCCAGGGCTTCCACGCCGCTGTTTTCGACGCGTCCGGTCAGAAGGTTGACGAGCTGCATTCGGACCTGCACTCTGGCAGCGTGATGTGGGGTGAGGAGCACTCACCGGGTGTCTACTTCATTATGCCCACAGACGGGGAGTTGTCTAAACAGAAGGTGATCCTGATTCGATAGACTAAAATGTGGCGCAGACTCTCCAGTCTGCGCGTTTATTCTCTCCATCAGAACAGGCTGGAGAGCCTGTTTCACACACGCTTCGCGTAAGGGTAAGGGAACTCCCACTGCCAAAGGGAAAGAGTAGTTCGCCTCTCCCTCTGGGAGAGGAGTTAGAGGTGAGGGGAGTAATCGCTTGACACCTATCCCCTCCATGTCTATACTGCAACGTGGATAGGTTTCCTCGCGTAGCGCTCTGCCAGATCGACCCGACGGTTGGCGATTTACGCGGCAACGCGGCAAAAATGATCGAATGGATCAAAAATGCAACCGATCGAGGCGCGGAGCTTATAATATTCCC
>DAOVCF010000147.1 GCA_030670165.1 Candidatus Stahliibacteriota bacterium
GGGATCGTTATCACCCACCCAAAGGTAGGTGCCAGCATTGAACTTCAGGGTATTACCAGCCGCAATCGTAAGCACCGGGCTCGCTGTGCCCTGGATATCCAGATCACCGGCAATAATATATGGAACACCCTGATTGAACCAGGTACCGGTGGTAGTAATGTAACCACCTCCGACCTCGATCCCATCCTTGGTGTTGCCGGTAAGGGTGTTGCCTGAGCTGAGGGTACGGACATATTCACCATCGATCCGAACTGGATACTCGGCATTTGAGGTAATGGTATTGCCGCTGAACTCGGTGAAGTAACCCTGCCAGTCACAGTATACCCCGTATGTGCTGCTGTGTCTGATGGTGCAGTTGGTAATCGTTGGTGAGGCATCATAGTAGCAGATGTTCCCATAGTCATTGCCGCCGCCGTATTCGATCACGCAGTTGTTGAGTTTGGTTGTTGCATTGATGGTGTGTTCATCAAAGAAAATCCCATCCCAATCTCCAGGACCAGCTGTACTCACATTGCTTGTAAAGGTAATAACAGAATCTGTTGTTCCATTTGCTGAAAGGGCACCGGGATTGTTATCACCCACCCAAAGGTAGGTGCCGGCGTTGAACTTGACGAGAACCCCTGGCTCCAAGGTCAGGGTTGCCTCCACATCGATATCACCGGTGACGATATGGGGGTTGTCAGCCACGTACCAGGTTTCATCTGCTGATATGGTGCCCTCGTGGTAGGTTGGCCCTCCGCCTCCGGCGATAGTAACCGTAATAACCGAGGATTCGCCGACATTATCCGCCGCATCGTATGCCTTGGCCTGAATCGTGTGGCTTGAGCCCGGGGTCTCGCCGCTCGCATCCCAGGAATAGGAGTACTCGGAATCGGCAGCCTCATTGTCGGTGCCTTTAAGATCACCGTCCACATAGAACTCGACCTTTGTTACGCCTTCGTTGTCGTCTGCAGTGGCTTTGATCTCCACAGTCCCTGAGACTACGGCGTTATCCGCAGGCTGGGTGATGGAGACCGCAGGATCCTCGGTGTCACCGGGCTCACAACCAGCCAGCCAGACGAGACCCAGGATCATCACGGATATTATAGTTATACGTTTGATCATCACTCCTCCTTTTGAGTTAAATCAACGTCTTTAGGAGTTTTTGGGAGTGTAGTCCCAATTATTCCTCTGTCAAGACCTGCCTCACCATTTCAGGCCGTGCCATCTGGAAAGGAGGGATCTCAAACAAAAGTAAACCGCACCGAAAATTCACCGATTAAAAGAATAGCATCACTTCAGGTTGACAAAATCTGCATTATGGATATGGTAGGGTTATGGTGGGGCGCAGATCTGTGGTCGCTGTACTCATATCAGGACGCACCTTTTAGAGATGGTTGGGATTTGCCAAAGGATGCAGCTAGATGAGCGCTGATCTTCTCAAGGTTTTTCTTTGGACCGGCGTCGGATTCCTATCCGGCTCGATGATGTTTTCGGTATGGATGGGAAAACTGCTACTAAAAAAAGACGTAAGGGCCTACGGTGATGCCAATCCCGGTGCGGCAAACGTATGGAAGGCGGGCGGCTGGAAGATAGGTCTTCCTGCAGGAGTCCTGGAGTTATGCAAAGGCGCTGTCCCGGTAGGGTTGGCTCATTGGGTATTCGGTATTGAAGGCTGGTATCTGGTGCCAGTTGCTCTGGCTCCCATCTTAGGACACGCGTTCTCACCGTTCCTCGGGTTCAAGGGAGGCAAGGCAGTGGCAGTGACCCTGGGGGTGTGGACCGGAATCACCCTCTGGGAAGGGATTGGGGTGCTAGGCATACTCATGGGGGTATTCTTCATCCTGCAGACCGTTGACTCCTGGGCGATCATCCTCGCCATGCTCGCATTCCTCTGCTATCTCATCCTGCTCGGCATGTTTATTCGAGGGGTGGAGATTCCTTTACTTGCCATCTGGGCAGGGAACATGGCGATATTCCTGTACAAGCATCGGGTGGATTTGAGGGAATCCATAAAGCCTCGCCACTATATCGCAAGGCTATTCAGAAGGGCATCTTGAGTAATATCTGGATAAACATTCAGGTTATCACTATTGTTTTCCTCCTGCTATTATTGCTGATTGCTCTCAGCAACACAAGGAGCTTCCGCAGGTTAGGAGACTATCCTGCGCCCTCTCGCTTCCCGCGTGTCTCGATTCTGCTGCCTGCGCGTAATGAAGAACGAAACATCGCCGCATGCGTGCGTTCGCTTCTGGCTCAGGACTACCCTGACTTTGAGGTAATCGTCATTGATGACGAGTCTACGGACAGGACATGGGAGGTGCTTGGGAGATTAACAAAAGAGAACAAAAGCTTGAAAATCCGTAAGGGCGAGCCTTTACCTAGTGGTTGGATAGGCAAGCACTGGGCGTGTAATCAGCTGGTAGGCGTTGCAAGCGGAGAGCTACTTCTTTTTACCGATGCCGATACCCGTCATCATCCAAACACCCTGCGAGAAGCGGTGGCAGCTTTTGAGGCGGAAGAAGCCGATTTCCTCACCGCCCTGCCCAGGGAAGAAGCTAAATCTTTAGGCGAAAAGTTGACCATACCCGTTATGTCCTTCGGCATCAACTCCTTTTTGCCTGTCGGTTTTGCGCATAGAACTCGCTTATCTGCCTTTTGCCTCGCAGTTGGTCAGTTCATGCTCTTTCGCCGCAAGGCTTATGAAAAGATCGGGGGTTACGAAGCGGTAAAGCAAAAAGTGCTGGATGATGTCTGGTTCGGACGGATGATCAAATCCCACGGCCTACGCTGGAGGATAGTGGACGCTGGCAACTACATCACCTGCCGTATGTACAACAACATGCAGGAGGTCTCCCATGGATTCAGCAAGAACCTCTATGCCACCTTCGGCAACAATCTACTAGTATACATACCGGTCTGGCTGTGGCTTACTACGGTATTCATCTTGCCGGTGTTCGTGCTTGGATTAGCCATAACCGGAGTTGGCGTCTCTGAAACCTCGGTGGTGCTTGCCCTCATCACCGTAGGATGTTCAATTATCCTGTGGGGAATAACACACTTGCGTTTCCACTACCCCCTTTATCTAACGCTCCTCTATCCGGTTATCGTTTTCTTATGGGTTCTCATGGCCGCCCGCTCAATGGTCATGACCATTGCCGGTAAGAACACATGGAAGGGCCGCACACTCAATATCAAAGTAAAACCTGTGGAAGAATCCGAGGGGGTTGAAGAGGCTCGAACCCCCTAAGGGTTAAACTCCATATCGTTCGGGACTCAAAATCAACTATAGATTAAAAGGCCGAATAGATTTTGGGAAGATGTTACGATCAGTCTTGCTGCTACTGCACTTCTCTGCACCCAAACACAGTTGTCTTATGAATCCGAAGCTAGTAGTGATAGGCAACCAGTATGGTCCCCGGTCCGGTGTTTGATCCCACCAAGGCAGTCAATTGCGAAATAAACAGAAGCTCCGCGTCGAGGTCCCCGATCCCTTGTTTCAACCTGGATATGGATTCCTGAGGAAGATCGGCATGAGCAACAGCTATTCTAAGTTTTCCTTTTCGAGAAACCTTCTTCAACTCTTTTAGTATCACTGAAATCCTATCCTTACCTGAGAACTTGAGACCTGTCGTCTTTATCTGACCTCCTACAATCCCTATAGCCGGACGAACCCCTGCTTTCTGAAGAAGCAAGGCCGGAGTAGCCCAAGGCTGACGAAGCCTGCCACCCTGCACAAGCCAGGTAAGATCTTCAATAATGCCGAATAATCTTACACTATTTCTGAATTCTTCGAGTATTTCCAATATCTCCGCAAGCCCTTTACCTTCATTAATCAACTCCTGGGCCTTCCAGACAACTAATCCTTCCGCTACCGAGGCCAGGTGAGTATCGAATATCTCGATCCGCTCCTGCTCTTCTGCTGACATCTCGGCTCTGGCCCGCGCTGCCGAATCAAACGTGCCTGACCATCCTTTGAATAATAGGATTGCTATGACCTTATCGAATTCCTCAAGAGACCTCTTGTAGGCTTTCTTAAACCTTAAAGGCGGCGGAGCAGAGGTCTTGGCTGTCTTTTTGAGCTCTCTCATCCTCTGATAAAGAGCTTTTGTGTCTTTGATCTCCTCGTCTTCATCAGGGAACCAGACCGGGTACTTGACTACCTCGATATCGTGTTTTTGAGCGAAATCTTCGGCTATATTGGACGCCTCGTCTGTTACTATACCTATCTTTCTTCGGGCTGAGGACTCCATAATCTATTCCCCCTCGGTTAGGTCTTCTATCCTGAACTCCCTTATCTCGCTGAATTTTTCTGCGACCTCAGCTACCTTTTGGGGGGAATCGGTATGGATGTGTAAAGCTACCCTTTTCCGGGAAGGTGAGATGTGAATATCCAGACTATCCCCTAAGGACGAGAATGCTTCTCTAAGTGCATCTTCGTTGAAATCCTCTTCCCCTTTTATTACTACCACCACCCCTGCCCTTTCCCGGATCGCTTCAGCTATCGCCTCCTGCAAGCCCTCCAGGAAGATCAAAAAACCCAGCGCACCGGCATCAACCACATGGTTGGCTTGCAGCGCCTGGATCTCCTCGGGTGTATTCTTCCCCTTAAGTAGATCGTCTAACATGTCGGTGGTCTCCTCGACGGCAACCCTGGCCTGAGAGATTATTCCTTCAAACAGAGAGACGAGGTTCTTTTCATTTTCATATAGAGTTAAGGCGGTTTGAGCAGAACGAGAAATGGGATCTAAAATGGTTCCCTGGCGTGGTTCGGTAAACACCCGATACCCACAATCCCTTCCCCTCTGCATGGCCTTGGCAAGGTTCTGCGAGTTAAGAACCAGCTCCTCGGCAAGATAGTTGAGGAAACCTGCGAACCAGCCGGTAAAGATCATCCCGGCGTTACCCCTGGCCGCTTCCAGCAGTATCTCCTCCTGAAGATTCTCGATCAACCCCCTCTTTGACAGGTGGTTGCTTTGTCTTATCCCCCTGAGAATACTTCTAAGGGTAACCACCAGGTTGTCACCGGTATCGCAGTCCCTGACCGGGAAGTAGTTCATCTCGTTCACTTC
>DAOVCF010000152.1 GCA_030670165.1 Candidatus Stahliibacteriota bacterium
CCGCGTGAACTGAAGGAATTAAAGCTGAAGGTCAAAGGACTCTTCGCAGACGAGGGGTTGAGCATATCCTCTTCCACCCAGAAGGTCAAGAAGATCAACGGGGGAGTGGAACTTACCATAACCTCGCCCGATACATCGAGGATCAAGCGTTCCAGCTTGCCCATGAGCGAACCCGCTGAGTTTCTCGCTTCAAGCTTCTACATACAGGCCGGAGATCCCCAAATCAAACGGACGGCGGCTCAGATCGTAAAGGATGAGACTGATGCGATGAGCGCTGCTCTAAAGCTCGTGAACTGGGTCTATCGCAATCTCAGAAAACGAGCTACCGCATCGGTTCCCTCGGCGGTCGAGGTATTAGAGACTCGTGAGGGCGACTGCAACGAGCACGCCATACTGCTTGCAGCACTTGCCCGGGCCGCAGGGATACCTACAAAGATTAACGTCGGGCTTGTCTATCTCAACGGAGCTTTCTACTACCATGCCTGGAACTCGTTCTGGATAGGCGAGACGTGGATTCCTGCAGACGCTACGTTCGGCCAGCTGCCTGCCGACCCCACCCATGTTCAACTTCACGAGGGCGAACTGGACGAGCAGGCACGGGTGCTCTCGGTAGTCGGCGAGATTGAAATAGACGTCGTCTCTTACAGGTAGCCTTGTTTCTCATATTCCTGCTTTTAACTCAGCCTCTGCAAAAACCCGCGAGGCAGGAGGTTGTGAGAGAGGCGGTTCAAAAGGATGCGGCCTATCAAGATACAACCTATCAGGATACGATCAGAGGTGGGGTGTCCCAGGTCAGGTTCAAAGCCGATACGATCATCTTCTATACCGATACGAAGGACGTACTCCTGTTGCATAACGGTGAGGTAAACTACGGGGATATAACTGTTTATTCAGACTCCATTCGATTTTCAACCCGGAAGAAGTTGCTTTCCGCATACAAGGGAGCAAGGCTTAAATCTTCTACAGACAGCTTGATAGGTCAGGAATTGCACTACGCGGTCCAAACCCAGAAGGGAGTAATGCAGAAGGGGCGTACGCAGATAGAGAAGGGTTATTTCGCAGGTCAAGGCGTCTGGCTCGTGGAGGAGAACACCATCCACATAACCAACGGCTACTACACGACCTGCGAGCGCTACCCGCCGCACTACGACTTCTACGGCAGCGAGCTTAAGGTGATTTTGAATGATATGGTTATCTCCCGACCTATCGTGTTGCGTGTTCGGCGTATCCCTGTTCTGGCCGCGCCTTTCTGGTATCTGCCTATAGGCAGCGACCGTAAATCAGGCCTTATGCCTTTCAAGTTCGGTCACAGCGATGAGGATGGCTGGTTTGCGAAGATGCTTCGCTACTACTGGGTAACGAACGACTACTCGGATGCGCTTTTCAGCCTGGATATCATGACCAATAAAGGTTTTCGTCCTGGAGCGTACATCAACTGGCGTTACGGCCCCAGAGGAGCTGAGTACGCTTCCGGGAGCTTCAACCTAAATTACATCAACGAGATAGATACCCGCAAACAGCGCTGGAGGCTTGCCTTAAACAACACAAGCTACATCCCTGACGGCACTCGCCTAACCGCCGACATAAACTTTCAAAGCGACCAGAGTTACATACTCGAATACATCGAGGATGAGGACAGCCTCACAAAGCTTTTGGATCAAAGGACCCGCTCGAATGTATCAATCTCACGAAATCTACTTGGCAGACCCACGACCATTTCTGCGTACCGCACCGACGATCTGGCAACCGGTTCCTACACGATGACCTTGCCCACGTTCAACTTCTCTTGGCCAACTCTTACCCTGTGGGATTTCTTCACAGTAAATTTCAGCAGTTTTAGCGTCAGTAACCGGTACGATCACAATGTAACCCAGATCGTTGATACTCTTGGAGACACGTTGGAGACCATCCAGGATACCCGCACAACTAGCTTCAGACAACCTCTTTCACTTTCCTGGAGCTATACGTTTTTCAGTGCTTACAGGTTCTCGCAAAACTGGGGCGCAGGACAGAATCTTACATGGACCCAGGATACCCTTATACGCGGGGCAAGCTACTCTCTGACCAACTCGATAGGAACCGATATCTACCGCATCTTTGGGATCAACATCCTTGGTATGAACGGGGTACTCCACACCGTAAGCCCCTCCATCAGCTACACCACAACCCCGGCCACCGCCACGATTCATCCCTGGGTGGTGTACCCGCGCTTTGATACCACACTTGCCGGGCATAGAGTCAATCTGGATGTGGTTCAGACTTTTCAAGCCAAGTTCCGTGACCCCAGGGACACCACGAAGTTCAGGAAACAAAACCTGTTAAATCTTACAACAGGTATCGGCTACAACCTGCTGACCGACAGCCTGACTCCGGTAAATGCATCCATTGAACTCCCTCACGGATTACCAGTTTACGCCAACATCTCTATGAGTTACAATATCTACACCGACAGCTTCTCCATCAAAACCAACGCGAGCGCCAGCCTTGATAAGCTGCTGTTCCCTTTATTCGGGTTGCGGGAAAGGGGAGTAGTAGAAGAAGATACCATACCCTGGGACAGCCTGGGGATTGAACGTGGGGATACGGCAGCATTTGACAGCATTGTGAGACTGCAGCCCCCTGATAGTATGGTCATAAGCGAGGATTCGTTGTATCGCCCTTACGAGGAGAAGGAGACGTTCCTTGAACGCTTTTCAAAAAGCAAGCTTTCCCTTGAAAATAGTTGGGGTATTCGTAGCGACTCTCTGGGAGGGGTGGGCAAGTCCGACCACATGGTATCTGCCAGAACCCAGTTGTTCTTGCCGTTTGAGATCGAGTTGAACCTGAACGTGGCCACGAATCTATCGAAACCCAAGGAACGCTGGCAGGACTACATCGCAAGTTACAACCTTTCTCTGGTCAAGGGCCTGCACTGCTGGGAGGCGGTGTTCGAGGTCACACCCCAAGATGCGTTCGGCTGGGGGTTGGATAACCTCGAGTGGAATCTTTACGTGCGCATCAAGGAGCTGCCCGACATCCAGTTCGGCAAGGGCATGCTCAGGCAGCTGGGTGAGTAAGCGATCAGTTCGAGACTTGACAATACGGCAAAACTTCCTATAATTTTCATATAGCTTAAAGTCGCTTCTAGCGACAAGTTGAATGGGGTAAAACAACAAAAGGAGGGAACCATGAAGAAAGCTCTGTTTTGTCTCATAATCCTTTTACCACTTATTGCTTTCGCCCAGGTAACCGAAGAATGGGTAGCTAGGTACAACGGACCGGGAAACGACTATGATGTAGCTGCTTCCCTGGCGGTCGACGATGCAGGCAACGTCTACGTTACAGGTTACAGCTACGGTTCAGGAACTTTCGAAGACTATGTGACGGTAAAGTACAGTTCCACAGGCGTCCAGCAATGGGCAGCCCGGTACAACGGACCGGGAAACGGTGATGATATAGCCACTTCTCTAGCGGTTGACGATGCAGGCAACGTCTACGTTACAGGCTGCAGCAAAGGTTTAGGAACTTCCTATGACTATGCGACCGTAAAGTACAGCACTTTAGGGGTTCAGGAATGGGTAGCCCGGTACGACGGACCGGCAAGTGGTGATGATTATGCCCCTGCCATAGCAATAGACGATGCAGGCAACGTTTACGTTACAGGCTGGAGCTACGGTTCAGGAACCGATAATGATTATGCGACCGTAAAGTACAGCTCAGCTGGTACAGAGCAATGGGTAGCCCGGTACGACGGTCCGATAAACACCTATGATAACGCCTGTGCCATAGCGGTTGACGATGCAGGCAACGTCTACGTTACTGGTTACAGCTACGGTTCAGGAACCTTCGAAGACTATGCGACCATCAAGTATGATTCCTCAGGTATAGAAGAATGGGTAGCCCGGTACGACGGACCGGCAAGCATCTATGATTGGGCCTATGCCATGGTGGTTGACGATGCAGGCAACGTCTACATTACAGGCTGTTCAGATTTTTACATTGATCCATTTGTGGGGGACTATGCGACTATAAAGTACAACTCCTCAGGGGTCGAGCAGTGGGTAGCACGCTACGACGGCTCGGCAAGTAACTGGGATGTTGCCTTTGCCATAGCGGTAGACGATGCAGGCAACGTCTACGTTACAGGCGGTGGCGGAGGTGAATATGCGACCGTAAAGTACAACTCAGCCGGCACCGAGTTATGGGTAGCCCGGTACGACGGTCTGGGAAACGGTAATGATAAGGCCCAAGACATAGCGCTTGACGATTCAGGCAACGTCTACGTTACGGGCTACAGCAAAGGTTCAGGAATTGAGGACTATGACTATGCGACCGTAAAGTACAGCACTTTAGGGGTTCAGGAATGGGTAGCCCGGTACGACGGACCGGCAAGCGGTTGGGATAGAACCTGTGCCATAGCAATAGACGGTGCAGGTAACGTCTACGTTACAGGCTGGAGCTACGGTTCAGGAACCTTCGAAGACTATGCGACCGTAAAGTACAGCCAGGGGCCAGGTGTGGCTGAGGCTTCTCCTGATGTGTCCGGCCATCGACTGGAAGTTGCTCAACTTACACCTAAACCTGCAATCACCTACACCTTGCCTGTAGATACCCGCGTCTCCCTCAAGGTCTACGGGGTTACCGGCAAGCTGGTTAAGACGCTGGTATCAGGTACTCAAACAGCGGGTCAGCATTCTATCGTTTGGGATGCAGAAGTACCATCCGGGGTATACTTCGTGCGGTTGGAAACATCTAACCGCTCTGCCACCGCCAAGCTGGTTGTGGCGAGATAAGGATATAGTCAAGAGAAGGTGAAATTCGGTAAGTGCAGTCTTTGGAGAGTGTCACCCGGTTTGCATCAGTAAGCAGAATCGCTTCAGTATTTCTTGACACCATCAATCTGGCACCTATAA
>DAOVCF010000112.1 GCA_030670165.1 Candidatus Stahliibacteriota bacterium
GCACCTATCCAGCCGTAGGCGTCGGCGAAGTTCCAGTGGTAGCCCGACCACCCGTCGCAACCCACTTTGGTGATCATTTCCAGGGTGTCGTTGTGCATGCACCCGTCGAGATCGAGCATGGAGTACGCAGTCATGCGGTAGAAATGGGTATCAGGCGGCGTATAGAGCTCGCCAGGCGTCCAGCACGGACCTACGATGGTGTCGAGGGCGCCAGGCAGAAGGTCGTTGATGGAGATGCTGAAGTGGTAAACCAGTGAGTCGTCATCCTCAAGGAGATCGTAGATATCGATGGTGACCGGGAAGTGTTCGACTTCCGCACCGACGTTGCGGACTGTGACTATCGGCTGAATCTCGGTCCAGCGAAGTACCGTCTCAGCCGGTGAAATGAAGACGTACGCCTTAACGTCGTGCCTGAAGATGCGCTTGTAGCCCGCACGGATACTGCGGCCATTGCTGATGGTGCCCTGGTAGTATACGCCGTGCTCACCGGATTGGTCCTCGATACCGGTCTCGCCGTTGTCCGCAGTCCAGCCGTCACTCGAGGATTCGTAGAAGAAGTGGATAAAGTGGTAGGAAAAGACCACGCCGCACGCACCATCGGAGAGAAGCTTGATCTGCCCACCAAAGGTAAGGGAGAGCTCGAAGTTGTAGGTGTGGGTGTTGAAACGGCCCTGTGTATCGTACCACTGGAACCACGCCGTCTCCTGCTGCCCATCGTACGCGTGGTAAACACGGTTGGTGTCGCTGGGATCCGGGCTTTGGGTCGGATCCATGTCCTGCCAGAGCGCTGCCATAACCGCGTTGGGAGCACCGGTGTACGGGAAGGGAGGGATGGCCGACGGAGGAGTGGGGAAGCCTGCCTCCGCGGCCGGATCGAAGCTGACCCAGCCGTCAGGGGACACGTAGAGTATATCGTCCGGCTTATACCAGCTGCCGTAGTACCAGAAGGAGTCAGGCAGTTGATACTCGTAGGGCTTGTCGTTGTAGGGAGCCCACTTGCTGCCGGAAGTAATGTCCACGAATCCAGGCAACCCAGCCACAGGTGGATCGGAAAACGGAGGATCCTGACCCGGTGCGTTATCATACATCCAGTACCAGCCGCTTGCCGCGTTAGGTGGGTAGGCCCAGCTTACGCTGCCGCCCTCTACGGGCGTTGTTTCCAAGCCATCAGTAGCGGGAAGCGCCTCACCTCCATCAATGGCTTGCGGAGCCGCAAAGGCCAGCACCGCAAAGCTGAGGATTAGCGCTACCGCGAAAAGCTTTTTACTCATTGTTTGTTCCTCCTTGAAAAGGTTGTTTTATGCATAAGGGGTTTTCTCTTAATTGTCGCCCTTTGCTTGGTCTATTTACGTTTCACCTCCTTTTCACAGTTTATCGTTTCCTTGTTTTGAAAGTATAGGGTTTTTCTCGTGCTTGTCAAGACCCCCAGCGGGAATCGGAAACAACTACACGAGTACCCTTATCGAAGTTGTCCAAAGAACCTGTTCTCCTTACTGAGTGGAATTAAGCAAGTTGCGTGCCACCTGCCCTTGCCGCTGTGCGGCGCGTATCTGCGTGACTTATGAAAACAAAGGCCACCAAGCCCACTGCCCGAATGTCCATTTAGTGAATCTTGGTTGCAGAAAAGCTTAACTCCCGCATAAAGCCTGAGAGTCTCGCATCCCACTCAATTATGAGATCGTGTGGGTGTTCCGATCTTTTCGCCGAAGGCGAAAAGAAGGATAGACGGCTTGACTTTCCCCATCTGTAAAGTAGACTTTATCTGTTATGAAGGTCTCAGTGTCAATCATAGTGCCTGCCTTTAACGAAGAAGAAAATATCCCGTTCCTGGTGGAGGAGTTCGCGACGCTTGCCAAAAAGGAACCGAGGTTTGATTTCGAGGTTCTTTTGATAGACGACGGCAGCACCGACGGAACATATACCGCGGCAAAGGGGCTTGCTCGAAAGCACCCGTTCCTGCGAGTGATAAAACACCGTGCGAACTTCGGCGTTACCCGCGCGCTCGAGACTGGATTTGAGAATGCAAAGGGCGAGGTTTTTGTCTTCTTCCCAGCAGACTTACAGTTTTTAATAACCGACATCCCCAGACTGGTTGAGCCGATCCTTAAAGGTGAGGCAGACATAGTCACCGGCCGCAAGATCGGGCGTTACAAGAAGCGTTTCGTCTCAGGGGTCTACAACCTTCTTTCCCGACTTCTCTTCCGGATCAATGTAAGGGATTTGAACTCGGTCAAGGCGTTCCGGCGCGAGGTTGTTGAGGATATATCCATGCGCAAGGACTGGCACCGGTATATCGTGGTGCTTGCCGCCAAGGACGGCTGGAGGATCGAGGAGGTAGACGTTACACTCAGACCTCGAATGCACGGGCGTTCCAAGTTCGGGTTCTGGCGCATCCCTCTTGGGGTGCTCGATCTTATCTCTGTCTCGTTCCTTCTTCGCTACTCCCGCAAGCCGATGCTTTTGTTCGGAACCCTGGGCGGGATAAGCATAGGTCTGGGCATAATTGCCGGGTTTGTCGCTATCGGGTTGCGCATCGCAGGCATCGGCTTCCGGCCGCTTCTCTACCTCGTGATCCTCCTGGTCGTTACCGGTCTGCTTTTGATGATGGCCGGCTTCCTCGCAGAGCAGGTGGCACAACTTAGGGCGGAGATCGAGGATGTAAAGAAACATATCCGTAATAATTAATGAAGCTAGGCGTCTTAACCCACGGCTTTCCTACTGACCAAAACCCCATTGCTGCGAATTTCCTTGAACCCTTTCTTGAAGAGATTTCGAAGCAGGGACACTCTGTATGGGTGATTACTCCCCGGATGGGAAAACAAAAACCCTTGCCTCAATCCTACCCGATAGAGGCTTTTGACTGGCGTGGAGGTGAAAAACTCCTCGGTCAATTGAAGCTGTGGAACCCAGTCGATTTATTATCACTCCTCAAATTCCTTCGAGCGCAGAAAGAAACCCTGATGAGGCTGAACTCTGAAGTAGGGTTCGACCACGTCCTTGCAGTGTGGATGATACCCAATGCACTGGCTGCAAGAAGCTTGAAGAGAAAACGAGGCGTAGAGTACTCCACATGGTCTCTGGGAACGGATATCAATAGATTCGCAGCCAATCCAATCGGCCGCCCTCTACTGAAAGGATTGATGAAGGAGGCATCTCACATTTTTGCCAACAGCCACAATTTGTGCTCAAAGATCGCTTCTCTCTCAGGAAAAACAGTGGAACTTTTGCCTACCTACCGTCCTCTGGAGGAACCGGATCCTCAACTCATTCCTAAATTAGATAGTAGCGCTTTTAATTTTCTATGCGTGGCGCGGTTGGAACCGGTAAAGGGACCGGATGTCTTAGTCGAGGCATTTATAAATTTACTATCCGTGTTCTCTGAGGATAAGAAAGTTCATCTTCACATTCTAGGTGACGGAACCATGCGTAAAGGATTGGAGATTAGGGTAAAGGAAGCCGGGGTCGCTAGCCAAGTTCACTTCTACGGTATGGTACCGCCGGAAAGGGTCGCAGGATTCCTGCGGGTAGCAGACTGCCTGGTTCTACCCTCAAGGAACGAGAGCATGCCGGTATCGTTCTGGGAAGCCCAGGCCGCCGGTGTTCCTGTAATCGGTACAGACGTAGGTGATCTCGGTTGGGCTATAAAAGAGTTCGGCCAAGGGATAGTTATACAGTCGGAGGATGTAGAAGGACTTGTTGCCGCCATGAAACGTGCGGTAAAGGAAGGGAAGAATATTCTAGAACCTAATCCGAAAGCTATTCCACCCTACCCTAAAAGGTCGGCTCATATATTCCTGAAGGCGATTGAGGATGACGAGTAACAACACTTCCCCAAAAAAGGAAAGTTCAGGGGAAAAACCCTGGAAGAAGGTTCTGCGCTGGACCGTCCAAGTTGCAGTGATCGGGGCAATCGGGTTCTTTCTTGTAAGGACGGTCGTTCGCAACTGGCAGGAGGTAGCCGAGTTCCCATGGCATTTCAATCCCTGGTTACTTATCCTGTCCTTACTGGTACTTGGCGGAACGATCTTTTTCATGATCGTGCTGTGGCGCTGGCTGCTGGCAAGGCTGGGGGGTAAGATTCCTTTGAGCGCTGCATTCAGGATATTCTCGATTTCCTCTCTCGGACGCTATCTGCCCGGCAAGGTATGGCAGGTAGTGGGAATGGTATATCTGGGGCGCAAGGAAGGCGTGCGTGCCGAAGCCGGTGTTTGGGCTGCACTCCTTGCCCAGATACTTGCCGTGCTTTCCGGATTCCTGGTAACCTTCGCGGCTCTGTTACTGGAACAGAAACGAATGCTTGCACCGCTTCTCGATAGATTAGGTGTAGAGTCTATTTCTTTATGGTGGTTCATACTGCCGCTGGTAGTGGTCCTTGTTCTCTTGCACCCCAGGATACTGGAGCGGATAACCAACTTGCTTTTGAGATTGCTTAAACGCGAACCGATTCGGTTCAAGCTCTCCTATCTGGGGCTTTTAGGATTTTTTCTTCTTTATGCATTGAGTTGGCTCTGCTACGGCACCGCGTTCTACCTGTTTCTTGCGTCTGTAAACCCCTTGCCTATTACTGACTGGGTAGTGGTGACCGGAGGCTTTGCCGCCGCTTATATCGTAGGGCTTCTGGCTATATTCGTGCCCGGCGGATTGGGGGTGCGCGAGGGACTCCTGGCTCTGTTTCTTGCCGGGCTTGTAGGATCGGGTGTGGCTGTAGCCCTTTCATTCGGTCAGAGGTTGTGGTTCACTGCAGTGGAGTTGACATTTGTGGCAATTTCCGTTATCTTTCTGCGGAGGAAAAATGGCAAAGAAAAAAAATGATAAAAGGTTCAAGAAAGAGCATCCACAAAAACCTGCTGGAAGCAAACGCGAGTTTAAGATACAGCCAGGCTGGCTGATCCTTGGGCTTGCCGTATTGGTGATAGTTCTTTTTGCAAATACCCTCTTGCCCGGACACCTGATAGACGGCTCGGACCAGCTGATCTCCGGTTACATGTTCAAGAGCTTCGCCGTCGAGAGCTTGAAGACGACCGGTGAGTTTCCGCTGTGGAACCCTTACATATTCGGCGGCCTGCCCTACGTGGACGCAATGCACGGCGACGCCTTTTATATTACGATGCTGCTACGCTTCATCTTCTCAATCGGCAAGGTGATGGCATTGGTGTTCGTGATCCACATTATCGCGGCCGGCGCCGGGATGCTTCTCTATCTCAAGGAGCTCAAGCTTAAAACGGCCACCGCGTTTATCGGAGCGGTGGCCTACATGTTCACCGGGGTAATGATCTCCTACGTCCTTGCCGGTCACGACAGCAAGGTGGTGGTCACTTCACTTCTGCCCTGGGCGATGCTTTTCATACATCGAGGGTTCCGGCTCGGGAAACTGCTCGATTTCGCATTGCTGGGTCTGGTGTTCGGTCTGGGTCTCATAAGTCCCAACGTGCAGATGATGTACTACACCTTCCTTATCTGCGGCTTCTACGTGCTTTATCAGATGTATCTTGCCTACAAGGACCACAAGAAGCCGAAACCCGTGCTCAAACCGTTTCTCTTATCCATAGGATCGGTAGCTGTGGGGATCGCCATCTCAGCGGCCCAGATGCTTCCAGGCATAAGTTATCTGGGATTCTCGCCTCGTGCGGCAGGCGGACGCGGCTGGGATTTTGCCACCTCGTGGTCCCTGCCTCCGACGGAGCTTATTGATCTCTTGAATCCCCGTTTCTCAGGGATACTGCAGAACTACTGGGGAGCCAACGCGTTCAAGCAGCACGCCGAGTACTTCGGGATAATTATAGTGGCGCTCCTGATAGTGGGATTGATCCTTGCCTGGCGAAGGCGGGAGACAAAGTTCTTTGCAGGATTCGGGATCTTTGGATTATTGATGGCTCTTGGCGGCAACACCCCTTTCTACTACATACCCTACTACGTGCTCCCTTTGGTGAAGAGCTTCCGCGCCCCTGGAATGATCTTTTTTACCGTGACCTTCTCGATTATAGTAATCGCCTCGCTTGGGTTACAGCAGACGCTTTCCCCCGCCCCACGGATCGAACGAAAGAAGGGCAAAAAACGGGATACCCTCACCATCGTATTCGCGGTGCTCGCAGGGTTGATGTTCATACTCGCGTTGTGGTCCACCGCGGCACCTCAGGGTTTCGGCAACTTCGCGGAAGCGCTAGCCAAGGGCGAACTGATCGGCAGATTCGGGGGGATGGGCGCAGCCGGCAGATTCTCACGATTGCGCGCCAACGTCACCAACGTCTCGGGCGGCTTCTGGCTTGCGTTCCTGTTTCTGGCAGCAGGATGGTTGATGATCTTCCTATGGCGCCGCCTGCCAAAACTCAAATGGTTGTGGACACTCGGACTGGGTGCGGTTCTATTCCTCGATCTCTGGCTGGTGGACAGACACTTCGTAAAAATCGTAAGGGATCAGGCAGGCAACCCTGTCTCGGCCCAACAGCTATACGCGCCTGACGAGGTGGTGAGTTTTCTCAAGAGAGACCCTGGGGTATACCGGGTCTTCCCGCTTCAGTTCAGAGGGCAGGACCTTTACCGCAGGGATTCCTACCTGATGCTGCACCGTATCCAGTCACTGGGCGGGTATCACGGCAACCAGCTTGCTCGCTACCAGGAGTTCATCGGCTCGCCCGGAACCATCATGTTCC
>DAOVCF010000156.1 GCA_030670165.1 Candidatus Stahliibacteriota bacterium
GGGATTGGGTTCAGCCTTGCGGGCAAGATTGCGACGAAACCGATACCATTCCCAGACCTCCTTGGGCCGGCGCTTGAAGGCTTCCAGGGTGGCGAAGTCCTCGGCCTTGAACTTCTCCCACAGACCCCCTGCCTCCCGGAAGGTGGGCACGCCTGACTCCTTGGAGATGCCTGCCCCGGTAAAGACCAGGAGTTTTTCAGCCCTGGCGATGGCGTCTCGAGCCTTTTGGATCTTATCTTCCATGATTTATCTCAAGGGAACCGGATAGACTGCATCAAGTAGGTTTTCATTCATTCCATAATCTGCGTCAATCTGTGTAATCTGTGGTTCAAAACTACCCCTTAGCCAGTTCCTTGCCCAGCGCAAACGCCTTGAGGTTAGAATCTACGTACTTTTCCTTGAACTCTTGCTTTATCGCTTCCTCGTAGAGCGAGTCGTCGAATGAGAGATAAGTGGAGAGCGCTCCGAGCATGATCACGTTCTGGGCGCGAGGGTTCTTTATCTTGAGTGCGTTCTCGAAAGCGGGAATAAAGATGCGGTTGGGGGCGAGTCTGGCAAGCCTTTCCTTTATGTCTTTTGGATAGGTGCGCTGCGCGGTATAGACCTCTGGAGGATCGATCTCGCAGGTATCGTAGATGAGCCTGCCCTTCTCCCGGTCAAGGAACGCGATGTGGCGTACCGCTTCCAGGTGTTCCATGGATACAAGGAAGTCGGCTGAGCCCTGTGGGATCAATGGGGAGTAGACCTTTTTGCCGAACCGAACGTGGGTGGTAACCGAACCGCCGCGCTGAGCCATGCCGTGGATCTCGGATTTCTTTACGTCGAGTCCTGCACGCATGGCAACCTCGCACAACAGGTTGGAGAATTTCAAAATCCCCTGGCCGCCGACCCCGGCAACGAAGATGTTAGTCGTTTTCTGAGGCATGGATCGCTCCTTTCGGACAGACCTGGGCGCATACAGAGCAGCCCGTGCAAAGCACAGGCATCACCTTGGCTTTCTTAGTCTCAGCGTCGAAACTGATGGCTGGACATCCCAGGCCCACGCAGATCTTGCAACCGTTGCACTCATCTGGGTTAACCCAGTAAGGCTTCTTCCACTGACTGCGGTCGTAAAGCGGGCAGGCGCGAGAAGCCACAACCACCGCAGGCTCATCAAGACTAACCGCCTCGGTCAGCGCCTCTTTGGTCTCCTTGTAGTTGTTGGGATCAACGACCCAGACGTGCTTTACCCCGAACGCACGCGCCACTTCCGCCGCCTCGATCTGGGTGGTTTCTTTACCCATCAAGGTCTTACCCGTGCCTGGATGCTGCTGGTGACCGGTCATGGCGGTTATCCGGTTGTCCATTATAACTATGGTGATCGGCGAGGAGTTGTAAACCGCGTTGACAAGCCCGGTCATACCTGAATGGAAGAAGGTGGAGTCGCCGATGACCGCCACTATCTTTTTATCCTTCTGCTTAGCGTCTTCGATTTTATCCAGGGCCTTGCGGATGCCGTGGGCCACGGTTATTGATGCACCCATGTCAACGCAGGTATCCATTGCATTTAAGGGCGGAAGCGCACCCAGGGTATAGCAGCCGATGTCGCCGGTTATGACCGTTTTGAGGCGCGAGAGGATATGGAACACCGGACGATGGGTGCAACCTGGACAAAGCGCCGGAGGGCGCGCAGGAACGTCACCGGTATCGATCTTGACCGGTTTCTCATCGAAGAGAGCCTGGCGAACTCTATCCGGATTAAGTTCAAGAACGCGCGGAACCTTTTCCTTTCCGATGCAGCCGATTCCCATGGCCTTTACCGCTTGCTCGATAACCGGATCGTTCTCTTCGACTATATAGATTTTTTTTACCTTGGAGGCGAACTCTCGAACCTTGGCCTCAGGCAAGGGGTGTATCATTCCGAGCTTTAAGAACCATGCGGAGGGATAAACCTCCTTGGCGTAGGTGTAGGCTACGCCGTCGGCGATGATACCCACGCCATCCTCCCCCTTTTCAACTCGGTTAATATCGGTGGTTTCTGAAAACTCCTTGAGCGCCAGCATCCGCTCCTCTAAAGATGCGTGCAGTTTGCGTGCGAACATGGGCAGTATCAGATTCTTGGCGATGTTCTTCTCGTAACCTTTGACCGGGACCTCTACTCGATCCCCGCATTCAACCACGCTGTTGGCGTGCGAGGTCCGGGTTGTCAAACGAACGATGACCGGGACGTTGAACCGTTCGGATATCTCGAACGCGAGCCTGGTGAAGTCCTTGCACTCCTGTGAATCGGAAGGGCACAGCACCGGAACCTTGGCCGCTATACCGTAGTAGCGGTTGTCCTGCTCGTTCTGTGAGGAGTGCATGGAGGGGTCGTCCGCGGTAACTACGACAAGGCCGCCTTTAGAACCTATGTAAGCCGATGAGAAGAAGGGATCTGCGGCAACGTTGAGACCCACGTGTTTGGAGGCGTAGAGCGCACGTGCGCCGGCCATCGAAGCACCCAGCGCCACCTCGTAGGCCACCTTCTCGTTTGTAGACCACTCGCAGTAGATCTCCGGGTAGGTAGCGACAGCCTCCAGTATCTCGGTAGCCGGTGTTCCAGGATACGATGCCGCTACGTGGCAGCCTGCCTCCCAGGCTCCCTGGGCAACCGCTTCGTCGCCGGATAAGAACTTTTTATTCATAGGTCATAGCCTCCTCTTCGCCGGTAAGGACACGCAGGGCGCCTAAGGCAAGCGCCTCGAGTTCGTCCTCACCAGGGAAGACCAGAATGTTCGGGGTTATGAACGAAACCTTGCGCTTGATCGCTTCAATCAACCTGGGTTCGTGCGCCATCCCGCCGGTCAGAACGATAGCATCCACTTCGCCTGAAAGCACCGCTGACTGCGCCGCTAGTTCCTTGGCTATCTGCTGAATCATGGCGCGAAGAACGAGAGCTACCTTCTCGTCCCCTGCTTCGGCTTTACGGTAAAGAGGGGTGATGTCATCCGAGCCTAAATAGGCCAGGAGACCGCCTTGCTTGGTGATCTTCTTGCGCATGGTGTCGTAATCGTAGGAGCCTGAGAAGCAGAACTTTATGAGCTGGGTAACGGGGAGGTAGCCGGTTCGCTGTGGGGAGAATGGCCCGCCGTCGTTGGCGTTGTTGACGTCTATCTGGCGTCCCTTGCGGTGCGCGCCGATCGAGATGCCTGTTCCGAGATGCGCAATGACCAGGTTTAGCTTCTTGTAAGGCTTGCCCAACTGGGCCGCGGCCTTTCGGCCTACCATCTTCATGTTAAGGGCATGGGATAAGGATCGGCGCTCGATTTCAGGCATGCCTGAGATGCGTGACTCGGGAATGAACTCGTCAACCGAGACCGGATCCACGATGAACGCAGGGATACCCAAAGGCGACGCAATCTCATGAGCCAGAAGCGCGCCCAGGTTTGAAGGGTGATCCGCGGCCACTCTGCCTTCCCGGATATCGGAAAGCATCCGCTCGTTGACCCTGTAGGTTCCTGATATAAGCGGCTTGAACGGACCTCCGCGTCCCACTGCGGCGGAAAGGCTCTTTTTATCTACACCCCAGGAGACAAGAAGGGAATCTATCGCCGCACTCCTGTAATCCAGCTGATCGAGGGTGGATGCGAATTTAAACAGATCATCTGCAGGATGACGAATCTTGTCTTCGTAGGCAGCCTTTGAGTCCTCGTAAAAAGCTACCTTGGTCGAGCCTCCTCCGGGATTTAAGACAAGGATCCTATGCCCCATTCCGGCTCCTTTCTTTGCTGAGCTTGCGCTTCATTCGTTCATGCTCGGAAGCGGTCTCGGAAAAGTAGTGCGAACCGTCGCCCTTGGAAACGAAATACAGATACTGCGTCCGCTTAGGACGCGCAACCGCTTCAAGCGAGGCCTTGCCCGGCGAACAGATAGGGCCGGGCGGTAGCCCTCGATGCAAATACGTATTGTAGGGTGAATCTACACCTAAATCTGCGTAAGTCAAACGTTCCTTATGCTCAGGCAAGGCATACTCGATAGTGGCGCAGCTTTCGAGAGGCAAGCCCTCTCTCAACCGATTCAAGAAAACAGAAGCAATCACAGGCCGCTCCTCATCAAGATAAGCCTCGCGTTCAACGATCGAGGCAAGTATAACAAGGGTATCCAGAGAAACCTCGCGCAGCATGGGTTCTGCAATCTCAAAGAACCGCCCTGCCATAACCCGTAACACATCCTCAGGCAAGATGCCTAAAGGAAAGCTGTACGTATCAGGGAAAAGCAACCCCTCGAATGATCCAAAGGGTATATTGAACTCCAAAAGAAGTTTTTTATTCCTACAGAGCGCAAGGAATGTATCCTGATTCACCACACCGGCCTTGGTAAGCCGTGCCGCGATTTCTTCAAGCCTCAACCCCTCCGGGATGGTAACGGTAGCCGTAGCAATCGTCCCCTTCGCCAGAACTATAAGTACAGAATCTTCTCCCATATCCGTATGGAGGCGATAGGTTCCCTGCTGCAGGCTCCGATCCAACCCCTTAAGCTTCGCCTTCATAACAAAACGGCGTGGATTCCGAATGACGTTCAAGGAATCCAATCGCTCGGCGATACGCACGGTAGTCTCCCCTGCATATACCTCAAAGATCACCTCTTGAACCGGTACTGCGGGTTTCTTCTTTTTGCAAACCGGAACGACCAGCAAAGCGATA
>DAOVCF010000128.1 GCA_030670165.1 Candidatus Stahliibacteriota bacterium
GGCAATATGCGAGAGATAGAAGTAATGCTCAATATCTTCATTCCCGTAGCCAAAGATTTAAATCGCCGGCTGGAGGCACTAGAGAAACCGTAAGGTCAACCCATGGTTTTTTCAAGTGCCGTTAGGAATTGCTCTTCATTAACGTAGCCATTCCTGGATACAGGTACGGCATCAAAAAGGCATATAGATATGTTCGAATCGAGTTTTTACACCCCGTCTGAGGCTTAAAAGCCTATCTGTCTGGAGTTCTCTTTACGGAGGAAGTAGTTTATGGGATTGACGGCCTTGCCTGCGATTCTTACCTCGTAGTGAAGATGTGTTCCGGTGGAGTGTCCGGTGTTGCCCATGCCGCCTATTACATCGCCGCGTAAGGCCTGTTGTCCAGGTTTGATGTAGATGACTGAGAGATGGCCGTACCGCGTCTCGATCTGGTTGCCGTGATCTATCTTTATCATCCGGCCGTATCCTGGTATGAATCCTGCAAAAGTAACGGTGCCGTCGGCTGTAGCCACGATAGGTGTGCCTGAACTATTGGCTATGTCAATGCCTGGGTGCATCTTTGGACAGTGAAGAAAGGGATCGATTCGATACCCGAAGCCGCTGGTCAAGTATCCGGCCGCAGGGGCGATGGATGGTGTATGGTCTCGGATATAGTCATCTTTTTTGAGTTTCCTATCGATCTCTGCGAAGCTTTCCTGTTGGTATTGGGTCTTGCGCTGGAGTTCATCGATGGTTCGGGTAAGTTGACTGGCTTTTTCGTAGTATGGGCTGCGCATCTGGAGCAGCTCGACCATCTCAGGGGACCCGACTGCGGGACCACCGACACCCAGTGCGCGGACGTCCAGGGGTAATACTTCCATACCTTTCTCGATGCGAAGCTGAATGTCGTGTCGTTGCACGTAGGCCAGTAACGTCGTCAAAGAATCGGCGGATTTTTCAAGACCCGCAAATCTCCGCAGGATCTCTTGATTTTCGTGTTCCAGGCGGCTTAATTTGTTGCGAAAAAGCGCACTTTCCAGGCCATAAGCACCTGCACCGACTGCGAGCGAGATCACGAGGAGAGAGAGCGCTGCACAAAGCCACCTGGATGCGGCGAACCGTCGGACTTTACCGGGGTTTCCGGGATCAATAAGAATGGAAATCCGCCTTGAAAGGGCTTTTTTGACACGCTCAAGCCACATAGACTAAAAATATACCCGAAGAAAAGAAGGATGTCAATAGGGCAAACGCTGTATAACGAGTAGTTTAGTGAGGGCTGGACGGTTAAATAAGATTTTCGGCTATCTGGACGGCATTCAGTGCGGCACCCTTGCGCAAGTTGTCCGCACACAACCAGAAATGGATCATCCGCTCGTCCGCAGGGTCATTGCGAAGCCTGGCTACGTACACCTCGTCGGTGCCTGCGGCCTCGACAGGGGTGATTAACAGGTTATCCGGCAGGAGTTTGATGCCCGGGAACGAGGCCAGAGACTTTCCAATCGCCTTCAAATCCACCGCTTCTTCGAATACGCAGGTCACCGATAAGGAGTGTCCCACCTCGACCGGCACCCGGACGCAGGTGGCGTGTACTGAAAACTCCGCATCACCTAAAATCTTCCTCGATTCCTCTCTCAGCTTGCGCTCCTCGGATGACTCGCCTGCCTTATCAAACGATCCGATCTGGGGTATCAGGTTGGCAGCAAGGATCTCGGGGAAAACCTGTTTTGCATCCTGCGGCATCTCATCACCCGTAGCCAGGTACTCACGTTGCAATCTTAACTCCTCGAGTGCCGCCTTGCCCGCCCCGGACGCGGACTGCAGGGCGGTAACCACCGTCTTTTGAGGTCTCGCCATCTTGCGTATCGCAGCCAGAGCCATAACGAACGGGATGGTGGTGCAGTTGGGATTGGCCACTATCCTTGAATCGGTAGTCTTAAGTACATCCCCGTTGACCTCGGGCACCACCAGCGGCACTTTTGGGTCCATGCGGAATACCTTGGACTTGTCGATAACCCACGCCTCGCCCTTGTAGTTCTTCAGCAGTTCCTGTGCCACATCGTCTGCAACCGAGCAGAAGAATACGTCGGCCAAAAGGTCCCAGTTGTCCTCTATCGTGATCACCTCCATCTCCTCTTCCTTGAACACTATCTTCTCGCCCGCACTGCGCTGTGAGGCAAACAGCGTCAGTTCACTGACCGGGAAATCGCGCTCCTGTAAAATCCTCAACGTAGTCCTGCCCACCAGCCCTGTGGCGCCGATAATTCCTATTCTCATATCCTATTCTAATCAACGGATGCTTTAGAGTCAAGTAATTGACTCAAGGAAAGTAACAGGTAGGATATTCCCCCTCCCAAGTGGAGTGGGATAAAGGGGGAGGGGGAAGCAATAAGACACAGACTGGAGAGCCCGTGCTGCCTATTCGACGAACAGCGCGGAGTCAAGGTTTCTGGTCTCTCCTTCCCGGATGGTTAAGGATGGTGTGTTACGGGAGGCGGCGGATTTGCAGGCGGTAGAAATTCTCTCCCTCCAATCGGCAGATGTAACCTAAATACTTTCCGTCGGGCGAGAAAAAAACGTGTTGGAGCCAGTGCTCGTTGGAAGCCATAAGGGTAATCGCCTCCGCGCTACCGTCGCAGGAGTGGAGCCTGGGCGAAGGCCTGTCCCGAACCTCATCCTCAGGGGCCCAATCGACATCCCCGTACACCAGCACCCACTTGTCGCCGGGAACGAACCGGAACGGGGCGGCAGACTCGTACTGGGGTATATGAACATAGGATTTCACCGACTCCAGCAATGACGGATCGGCAAGCACCTCCACAGGGATAAGGATGTGATCATAGGGGGGCAGTCGCTTGCTTAGCCACATACGCAGGCGTGAGAACCTCTTGTGGTAACGCAACACCAACCAGCGTTTATTGGGTGATAGTTCCCAGTCCATCTCCCAGCCCGGTTTTTTGAACCTGCGCAGCTCGGATATCTCGCGGGGTGAATCGGTAAGGTCGGACACTGCCGGAAGCTGAACGTAGTTTTCGGGCAAGTCCATGTAAGGGAACCCCCAGCCACGACGCGGACACAGAAACAATGCTTTACCTGAAGGTGCGAGGAATGACTCACCCCAAAGACGGCAGTCATCTTCTAAATAATCACCAGTGGGTACTAGAAGTTCGGTATATGCTGAGTCGCAGGATTCCAGATCGCACACCCTAACCGAGCACCGCTTCACCTCGTAATATCGCAAGGGGATCAAAGTATGTTTGGCCAGCTCGTAAAGGAACTTGATCTCGGTAAATCGGGTAAGCTTATTGAGAAACAAAAAGCCTCGAATCCGTTTATCCAATATCTCGGAATACTCGCCAGAAGAAACAAGCCGGTCCTGTTCGACAATATAACGATCGGGAGAGGTATAATCATTTACCAGGTCAATCTCCTCGTAAAGCATACGACCCTCGGCAGTGATCCTTATTCGCAGGCTATGGTTAAGGTCCTCAAGCTCAGGAGCCGGTATTCTGGCGACAACCCGCATATCCCGCAGGTCAACCGCCAGGATTTCGTTCGAAGAGAGGTTAATTCTACCAAAAGAAACAATCCCTTTTTCAAGAATATTGTAACCGTATCCGGTGAAGAGCAGAAGGTAGGGCTGCTCCATCTGCAGGATAGACCCTTGCACCGCGGCCACGGTTCGCGGCTCAGAGGAGTGCACGTCCACCACGTAGAATAGCTCCATGCGGTCAGCCAGCATATTGTTGAACTGGAATTCGGGCAAGGCGCCTGAAACGTTAATCATCTCCACATTCCCTACGTGCACCATCCGGCTGGTATCGCCTAAAGGCAAGGGGAATAGTATCCACCCCGGATGAGGCTGGTTTGAAAGACGACAACTGGCATTTATGCTTAAATCGAGAGAGTAAACCTCGTATGTGTAGCCGAACCCGCGATACGGAGGCTCCCCTCCGGGAATGTTCAGAACGAGCGTATCGCAGGAGCCGGGATTTGCCAGAGGGTAGCGTCGCAGCATAACCCCCCGGTTGATCGAATCAACCCCGACAAAGGTGGCGATGTAGGCCAGGCTGTCGGTGAACCCCAGGAGGTTGTGCCACATCCTGTATCTGCCGGGGATGGATAAAACAAGCGGCAGTTCAGCCTGCTCAGGGGCTTTGGACTCCTCCCCGCAGCCTGAAAACGAGATAAGGAGCAGAAGCAATGAATATATCCATGTCCTTTTGAGCGCTCGCATACATTAATAATAGTCGAAAGTAAACCTTTGTCAACGTGAAAACCGTATCCTCCTTCTCTTGGCCTCCTCAAAGAATTTGCCTATCTGGGAGTACCGGGGATTCTGATAAGCCTGGCGAACGTATATCTCGCAATAGCCAGGTATATACTTGTGATTCGTATTCTTTATCTCCTCGGCAATAGCTTTACACTTCCTGTAGAGCCAATCTTCTCTGCCTTCCTGTTCCTTAATCTTTTCGCAGATTACTTCCAGTTCGTATCTGCAGAGTTCAGTGTTCGATTTGCGCATCATGGTCTCGGAAGGATCCTCAAAAGTAGTAACCTTTTTTTCGCGAAGCGCCGCGTACTTATGACATGGACCACTCCCACCCTGGCCCCACAGATCATAATATGCGTACTTGCTCCCTACACGCATCTCGTATACCTCGTGCATGATCCCTGCACGTATAACGGCAAGTGCCGCACAGTAACCGGAGATGTAAATCTTCGGGTTGCGAATCATTCCGTTTGCTGTGGCAAACTTCAGATCATTTGTTTCGTTTGTGATGCGGTAGTCCCCACTCGATATACATAGATGATTTTCCCATTCCCTGAAGCTTGAGTTAAGGTGCTTCAGAGGATAAACAACTACCTTTTTGCCGTTTTCCGTTTTTGTCGGATTGGTCCAGTCGTCGGGGTTTGGTTGCCCTTTGTATGAGAGGGGGAAATCTGCCTTCACATCCCTCTCGTCAACAGGACAAGGGTCGCTGGGGTTGGGGGATGATCCAACTAGCCTCACCATAGCCAGCCATGCCCTGGCTCTGGTGATGTGATCGTCATAAATACATTTCCCATATTTGCTTGTCCCCGTGAAACGACCGTCATATCCGTTTATGTTAGTACCCATCTTCTCTCCTTTGTGAATTTACCAACCAGTTTAAGCTCCCTTTCTGAAGAACACCATTGAAACCTGACGAACTGACACCCCACGAAATTGCTTTGCAATTCCGCGGGGACCCCTTTTAAATGCTCCTTTTTAGCCTCCGGCTAAAAAGATCGCAGGAATAAATCTGTGATCGCCAGCTCTTGCCCTTCAATTTGAAATTTGCATTTTGCATTGGCGACGTAGTCGCGTCCTTGTCCATCTTTTGTCCAGCTTTTGACCACCTTTTGACCAGCTTTTTTCCACCCCAGACGTCTGCTTCGCATCCGTCCGGGGACCCCAAAACCTGTGACGAGTGCGATGTAAGGCTGACGAGTTCGTGGGGTGCATACTGATTGACACAGCATCCCAAGCCCCGTATAATCACGAACTTTGAAGTTGAACCCCCAAAGGAGGCCGGATGTTCAAGATCGTTGAGCGCCAACGCGTAAATCCCGTAGTTAATAAGTTTGTAATCGAGGCTCCCATCATTGCCAAAAAGCGCCAGCCTGGACAGTTCGTTGTATTCAGGCTGCACGAGAAGGGCGAACGCATCCCCATCACCATCGCCGATGCTGACCCCAAGGCAGGCACCATCACCGTCTACGTTCAGGAGCTGGGTAAAACCACCATCCAGATGGGCACTATGCAAGCCGGTGACGAGATAGCCGACGTGGTAGGCCCTCTGGGTAACCCTACATCCATATAGAAGCTTTCAGGTGAGATGTTCG
>DAOVCF010000041.1 GCA_030670165.1 Candidatus Stahliibacteriota bacterium
CGGGAGTCCGAGCGGGCGATTCCCGAGGTGGCAACCATTGCGTTGTGAGGACCGGCAAGCTCAGGCGGTTCGTGTTCGCGGAAACGCTCCAGGGTAGCGGTGCGTTTACCAAAACTCCACTCCTGAAATCCCGAGGGCAACCGGCGTACCTCAAACTCCTGCCATGAACCGTCAATCTTGGCTCGGATTATGCCCTCAGAAAGCCTGGAGCAATCCACACTCTCTTGGTGAAAGGTTGTGTTCTCCCAGAGGTTCACGTCAGCGTGCTCCAGGTTACGCTCCTGGGCGCCAAGAAGGGACACCACTGCGAGGGCCGCCAATGCAACCAGCCAATGTCTCATATCCTCTCCTTTGGGTTAAATCGTTCACTAGACTTTATTCTTACTTGACCTATTCCGGCTGGTCGCGAAAAGAATCCTCAACGCGTCGCGGATGGTTTTGACCTTGTGGAAGGTAAGGCCGGTGCGCACGTGGACGGGAATCTCAATCAGGTCCTTTTCATTCTCCGCCGGCAAAAGGACGGTGGTAATGCCTGCGCGCTTGGCACCCAAGACCTTTTCCTTGACCCCGCCCACAGGAAGCACGCGGCCGGTAAGGGTAATCTCACCGGTCATTGCGATGGAGGGGTCTATGGTCTTTCCTGAGAGAAGGGAGTACAAGGCTGAGGTCAGTGCCAGACCTGCGGAAGGACCGTCCTTGGGGATAGCTCCGGAGGGGATGTGGATGTGAAGATCGGTTTTAGACATATCAGGCATCTCGAAGCTCAAATTCTTCGCGTGGCTACGCAGAAAGGAGAGCGCGGCCTGTGCCGATTCCTTCATCACGTCACCAAGGGAACCGGTGAGTATCAATCCTTTGGAACCGGGCATCCTGGTGGCCTCGACGAAAAGGATCTCTCCTCCAACAGGTGTCCAGGCCAAACCGGTGGCTACACCCACTGTCCCCTCGCGTGCGGCAAGCTCCGAGTAGAACCTGGTCGGTCCAAGGTAACGGGAGATATTCTTCGCGTTAACCTTGACCTTGCGTTTCCTTCCCTCAGCATGACGTCGAGCGACCTTTCGTACGACTGAACCTATCTCGCGTTCCAGGTTGCGCACCCCAGCCTCACGCGTGTAGCTCTTGATGATCTCGAAGATCCCGTCTTCTGAAAACTCCACGGCCAATGGTAAAAGACCCGCCTGTTCCAACTGACGAGGCACAAGATAGCGCCTGGCTATCTCAAACTTTTCTTCGTCGATGTAGCCTGGAAGCTCTATTATCTCCATACGGTCATGCAGGGCAGGGATGATGGTCTGGGTGATGTTTGCGGTTGCGATGAACATAACCTGGGAAAGATCAAAAGGCACCTCGATGTAGTGGTCGGAGAAGGAGAAGTTCTGTTCTGGATCGAGTACTTCAAGAAGTGCGGAGGAAGGATCGCCTCGGAAGTCCGCGCCCACCTTATCGATCTCATCCAGCATAAAAACCGGGTTGTTGGAGCCTGCGGTTCGTAAGTTCTGTAAGATTCTTCCCGGCAACGCGCCAACATAGGTTCTTCGGTGGCCGCGGATCTCGGCCTCATCGCGAACACCACCAAGGGAAAACCGCAGAAACTTGCGCCCAAGGGCGCGAGCGATTGAGCGACCAAGCGAGGTCTTGCCCACCCCAGGAGGGCCGACAAAGCAGAGGATTGGACCCTTGGATGTGGGATTTAGTTTTCTCACCGCAAGGTACTCCAGGATGCGCTCCTTGACCTTTTCAAGGTCATAGTGATCCTCATCAAGGATGCGCTTGGCCCGTCGGATAGCAAGGTTATCCTTGGTTCCCTCCTGCCAAGGGAGGTTCAGTAACCAATCGATATACGTGCGAACAACAGAGTATTCGGCGGCAACGGGAGGCATCATCCGCAACCTATCAAGCTGTTTAATGACCACTTCTTTTGTTTGCTCAGGCATCTTCTTCTCATCAATCCTGGCGCGCAGTTCCTCTATCTCAGCGGTGCGCTCGTCGGCCTCTCCAAGCTCCTCACGAATCGCCTTAAGCTGTTCACGCAGAAAATACTCGCGCTGCGATTTATCAACCTCTCCTTTAACCCTATCGTGAATCTTTGCGCCCAGCTCCAGGATACTCAGCTCCTTGGCAAGCAAGGTATCAAGCTGTTTGAGCCTATCCTTGGGAGAGATGGTATCCAAAAGCTTCTGTTTTTCAGGCACCTCGAAGTTCACGTAGGACGCAACGAAATCGGCAAGCCTGTCCGGATCGTGGATATTGAGAACGACCGACATCAACTCCTCGGGAAGATAAGGAACCATAGAGACAAGCTTTTGAAACGAACTCACCACATTGCGCATGAGCGCCTCGGTCGCCGTATCACGACGCTTGTCCGCCCTGATCAACTCAACCCTCGCGGTAAGGTAGGGATCATGCTGAACGTACTTCTTGACTCTCCCCCGCATCATTCCCTGAACAAAGATACGAAGCGTATCGTCGGGATGGCGGCGCATCTTGAGGATTAAGGAAACCACCCCTACGTCGTAGAGATCGGAAGGCTCAGGATTCTCGATCTCGGCGTCATGCTGGGTTACAATACAGACTATCTTGTGACTCGCGAGGGAATCGTCTACGAGCTTGATCAGGGCCGGATTTGAGATTGCAAGACCGGTCGCAAGGTTGGGGAATATAACCCCGCCCTTGATTGGCAATATTGGAAGCACCTCAGGCAGGGGATGAGCATCGTCCATTCCAGGCAACAATTCATTCTGCATCAGCGCCTCCTACTTAACCGGGATCTCTATAACCTTGGGACGCCGTCTGGGGATACGTATGCGGAGCACTCCGTCGGAAAGATTCACCTTCACATCTCGAGGTTCAACCTCTACCGGCAGAGCTATGCGGCGTTCGAAGAACCCGTAAAACGCCTCAAGCTTATAGAAGTGGGTTGCCTTGGCAAAGAACTCAGGCTCCGAGCGGCGACCTCGAATCTCCACATGGTCTTCTTCAATCTTGAGATCCAGTGCCTGGCGCGGTACCCCGGGCATCTCGGCCAAGAGACAAACCTCCTGGGGGGTAACCAGAAGATCAACCAGGGGATAGGCCTCATCCTCCCCTCCCATAGGACCCCCTTCAAACATGAAATAAAACTGGTCTCTTCTCATAACGCTTTCCTCAGTTAGGGTTTAACTGAAACCTTCTTGCCTGCCTTTATGCCGAGAAGCTGTGCGGCAGAACCTTCACGCGAGGCTATCTCGTAATAGCCCCAACTATTCAAGATCAAGCCGGGTTTGCCTTCCTCAAGCTCCGAGTAGGTACGCACGATCGCCACCCTATCCTTACCCAGACGCACGCAAGAGCTCCCACCAAGATGATGGGTCCGCAGATTGGTAACAAGGTTGCCGAAGTGATCTATGTATATGATCTCGCACTGGAGCCCTTCCTTGACCTCTCCGGGTTCAGGTATATGAAGCACCTCGGGGTCGGTGATCTGCGAAGTAAAGGAAGCGAAATCTAACCCGGCCAGAAGCTTTGCTGCAGTCAGTGCGTAGATGTCCCGACCGTGAAAGGTACTGCTTGGTTGGGTAATCCCAAGATACGCAGGATCGATCTCAAAAACGCTGCCATTGTTCTGCGCAGCGACCCTACCCAGTACACCGTTGTCAGGGCCTGTAAAGAAATGCCCTGCGGCTTCTACATACAGATGTCGGCGAGATGATCCAACCCCTGGATCGACCACCATAACGTGGATAGTGCCTTTAGGGAAGCTGGGAAAAGAATTCTCAAGGATCAACGCAGCCGCACGAAGATTAAAGCAGGGAACCTGATGGGTTATGTCCACAAGCCTTGCGCCAAGTGCATGGGTAAGAACCACACCTTTCATAACGCCCACGTACCCGTCTTCTGTTCCAAAATCGGTAAGAAAGGTTACGATACCTGAGTATGGACTCTTTCTACTTCGCGTACTCAACGTTGCGCACCTCGCGGATCACCACGACTTTGATGTAGCCTGGATACTTAAGCTCGTTCTGAATCTGATTGGCGATCTTCATGCTCATCCCCTCCATCTCAAGATCTGAAACAACATCAGGCTGCACAAGTACCCTTACTTCTCGGCCTGCCTGGATGGCGTATGCCTTCTCAACCCCTTCAAAGCTCGAAGCGATATCCTCAAGTCTTTCCAGCCTCTTAAGATACGCCTCAAGGGTTTCACGCCGTGCACCGGGCCGCGAACCTGAGATGGCATCGGCAGCAGCCACAAGGAAGGCATAAGAACTTTCCATAGAAACCTCTTCGTGATGCGCGGCTATCGCGTTTACCACCACATCATCTTCTCCGTACTGGGAGGCGATGCGAGCGCCTATCTCGGCGTGAGGTCCTTCTATCGTCACCTCGGCAACCTTGCCTATATCATGCAAGAGCCCGGCCCTTGCCGCCAACTGCGCATCAAGATCAAGCTCAACCGCCATATTCACGCAGAGATGAGCCACTTCCTTGGAGTGCTGTAAGAGATTCTGACCGTAACTTGAACGATACTTCATCTTGCCGATGTAGTTGTAAAGTTCGTTGTGAAGACCTATAATCCCCAACTCGGCTGCGGTTTCCTCACCGACGACTTTGATATGCTCTATCGTATCTTTCTCGACCTCCTGGTAGACCTCCTCTATCCTGGCTGGATGTATTCGACCATCCCTTATCAAGCGCTCAAGGGCGAGTTTAGCCTTTTCCCTACGCAAGGGATCAAAAGCCGAGATAATCACAGCCCCTGGGGTGTCGTCAACAAGAACCTCCACACCGGTCAGGGTTTCGAAGGTACGTATGTTACGCCCCTCTCGCCCGATGATTCGGCCTTTAAGCTCATCTGTAGGCAGCTCCACCACAGAAACCGTGGTTTCGGTCCAATGGGAAAGGGATACCTTTTGAATAGCCTGAGAGATAACTTCCCTGGCTGCCCGTTCGCCTTCCTCACGAGCGCGTTCCTTGATATCCTTAACTATCTGCACCGCCTCAAGATCAACCTGCTTGCGAATGTTCTCCATCAACTCCTCTTTGGCCTTCTGCTTGCTTATAAGGGATACCTTCTCCAGACGACGGTTTTCCTCCTCTATGAGCTGGTCGTAGCGTTGCGTCTTCGTTTTTAAGAGCTTCTCAAGATTGGCAATGTACTTCTCGTTACGGATCATGACGCGCTCCCGCTCGGTAAGGTAATGGCCCCTGCGTTCAAGCATAGTCTCGCGGTCGGAGAGTTTCTTTGCCTGTTTTTCCAGCTCCCGGCGGTCGATCGCGAGCTCCTTTTCAAGCTTTTCCTTGGTCTTGAACCAGCGTTCCTTTACTTCGACCTCGGCAACCTTGATGGTTCGTTCGGACTCCTTTTGCGCTTGTTTGAGAATCTCGTTCGCACGCATCTTGGTAGAGGCGATTCGCTTCGTACCGATCAGTTGAAATAGGAAAAATCCCACAAGAAAAGCCACCACAGCTACCCCTGCGAGAATAATAATCCACAAAGTAGGCATTTTCGTCCTCCAAATCCTCCGCCGTGTCGTGGGGACGGATGTCTTTGAACCCAAGAATCATGGCGGGGTTCGGTTAGTCGAATCCTGAAATCCCCAGGGATTTCATCCCTGATGGGTTCTCAATTCATCGACGCCATTCCCCGATCCCTGAGCGTTGGCTCAAGACAAAGACCGTCACCACGCACACGGCAGATTGCTATATCACTTCATCTATCCCCCGGATGAGACGCTTAACCTTCTCGGCTACCTCTTCTTCAAAGAGACCGCGCTGCTCGTCAAGTTTGTCGGCTAAATCAAGAGCCACGAGCAACGCACATCGAGTAACCGACATACTACCAAACTTTTCCTTCTTCTCTCTAACTAACTTGTCAATCCACGAAGCAAGACGCGTCAGACGATCAGAGGTGGTGTCATGACGAACCTGCATCTCGTAGCCGGCAATCTTTACCCGATCAACAGCCATAACGTCTCATTCGGGTTCTTCCAATCTGCCAAGTATTCCACTAATGCGTGCAGCTGCAGTCTCTCGCAGTGCTTCCAATTCGCTAATCCGGACCTGCACCTGCTCACGCTCGGCTTCCAGTTCCCGCACACGCTGAATCAAGCGCCCTATTCTCTCCTCCAGCTGCTTGAACTCAGCTTCCATCGCTCTCTCGCCCTCTGATCACGGCGTTGAACTTAGCTGCTACCCGTTCACCAGTTTTCGCGATTATGCGATCCAACTCCTCTTTAACAAGGTTCCCATCACGCGGCATAAAACGAAGCCGCAGCCCCAGATTACGTTTCCCTGCGGGAAGTGGATCGCCTGCGTAACTATCAAACACGTCGACGGACGTGCACAAGGAACCTGCCTGGCTTTGAACAAATTGCATTACATCAGCCGCACTATGGTTCACATCCAGAAGCAGAGCCATGTCACGCTCGACCGGGCTGAAACGGGGCAGCCCTTCAAAGCTTGATTTATCACCAATAACAGCCTCAAATGCTGTGAGATCTGCCTCACAGAAGTAGACTTCCTGCGCGATGTCGAAATGCTCGAGCAACTCGGATGAAACCCTACCGAACTCGATTACTGCAGCATCATCCATCTTGACCAGGCAGGCCTCATCTTTGAAGTAACCGGGTTCCGCGGGCTCAAAACGCGCTCCTTTGATTCCAAAACGCTCGAAAAACATCTCTACGATCCCCTTGAGATCGAAGAAATCAACGCTGCGGGAGCGCTGATCCCATCGGAGTGGGGCGGCGTTTCCGGTAAGTAGGATCCCAAGACGGGTCTTCTCTGAAGGTGAATCCTTGCCTTTAGTAAAAACCTCTCCCATCTCATAGATTCCAAGATCAGAGTTGCCGAAACGTACGTTAGATGAGGCAACAGCAAGCATGCTCGGAAGAAGCGAGGGACGCAGCACGCCCATCCGTTCGGATAGTGGATTGGTTATGGGGATGAGTGCACCATCAAGCTCGCCAGGGATATCCTCTCCAGGGATAAGACTGAGTGAATATACCTCAGAGAGTCCCAACCCGGAGCAAAAATTGCGAATCTGCTCAATGCGCTTGGATAGGGGATGCCTTCGGCCTCGGCGTTCGGCACGCCAACCGAACCTCGAAGGCAACTCGTCGTAGCCTGAAAGCCGCAGCACCTCCTCGATTACATCCACATCCTCGGCAACGTCGTTGCGGTATGATGGAACCTTTGCCTTCAGAGAATCCGCGTTCAGTTCGATCTCAAAACCTATAAGTTCCAGATTCTTCTTCGCAGCTTCAGGATCAACGTGTGTGGCAGCGTAGGAATCGAGTTTGGCAAGCCCAAGAGAAACCGACCCCTTATCCTTGGGGGAGCCGTAGGTCAACTCGTCTGAGACCAAAAGGTCAGGGTTCATCTCAGCCAGGGTATCTATAAATACCAAAGCGGCGTCACGCACCACGGCACCGTCAATCCCTGCGGCAAAGCGCTTGCCTGATTCGCTCCTAAGCCCTGTCTTTTCAATGGCTTGCCTTGCCGCCTGCTGAGCAAACTCGGCTGATTCAAGAAACAACCCTGTAGTGCTTTGAGATACCTCGGAGTCCACCCCACCCATCACACCGGCAATGGCCAGGGGATGATTCGCATCGGTTATAAGAAGACACTCGGAAGAAAGCTTGTAGGATTTGTGATCTATGGCGGTAAAATGCTCGTTGGCGGCAGCGCGGCGGACCCTTACGTGAGATGCACGGATTCTGGCAGAATCGAAAGCGTGAAGAGGCTGACCCGTAAGAAACGTAACGTAGTTGGTGACATCAACAACATTGTTCACCGGACGCGCCCCGAACGCGTGAAGCATCCAACGAAGCCAGAAGGGGCTCTCGGTCACACGCACGCCGTCTATCGCAAAACCGTAGTACTGATGGACGGCATCTTCGGCCTCTATCGTAAGCCTGAACGGATGATCAGCAGAAGTGACGTCAACCACAGGGGGCGGAGGTGGGTTAAAGCACTCGCTCCACAACACCGACAACTCACGCGCCAGGCCGTATACAGAGTATAAATCGCCGCGGTTAGGTGTAACCTCCACGTCAAGCACCGTGCTTTCAATAACATCGGAAAGCTGAACGCCCAGTGGTGTATCATTGACAAGCAGGAGGGGTCTCGCATCCTCAAGACCCACGTCCTTTTCAGTAAGCACCACTGCTACCGCGTCTTTGTGATCAAAAAGCGCGTCTTTAGCAAGAGGACTCTTCATAAACGCAATCGCCACAACGCTTTCAGACGCCACATCCGTGTAGGAATAAACGTAGTAGCTCTCATCTTTCGTTTCAGCCGTGAGAAAAACGCCTTCATCCGCATCTCTGAGTTTGCCCGTGATCCTGGCGGTACGAATCTGTGGATCATAAGGCAGAAGCTCTATCGTCTCCTCGACCGGGAATCCGACGCGTTCAAGATGCCGCGCAACCGAATCCGCCGAAAGGTCACGACCAGTCACCTTCTCGAGCAAACGCATAGGAAGTCTCATACCTTAAGCATAATTGGAATTCGGCTTTAGTCAAGCACCCCTTCAGCATCCTTCAAGCTAAGGTGCGGGAAGAAGTTCCCTTAACCCTCGATGATCCCGGCCATAACCACCCTGTCCTCCCAGTAAATAACCCCAAGCTGACCAGGGGTGATTGCGTCAACCGGATGATCCAGGATGACCTGGTCTCCTTCAAGGCGACATGGCACTTCCGGGAAAGCATAGCGTATCTTGCATGTTAACGCAAGCTCAGATAAGTCGCGGTCGGTGAAGCGGTTGAGATGGGAGAGACGGAAGCTCGAACCTGAAAGTGCCGAGCGCGAACCGACTATTACACGGTTGTTCTTCACGTCCACCGAAATCACGTAGAAAGGCTCTGATGCAGCAATCCCCAATCCCTTGCGCTGCCCTATGGTGTGAAACCAGATGCCCTGGTGAGTTCCGAGGACGTTACCTTCAAGATCAACGATATTGCCCGGCTTCTCTTCGAGATGCCTGCGCAGGAACGAGGCCGTATTCCCGTCAGGTATAAAGCAGATATCCTGGCTTTCGCGGCAGACCACAGGAAGATCATACTCCGAAGCGATCGCACGCACCTGGGTCTTGGTCAACTCACCAAGAGGGAAGATGAGGCGGCTTAGATGCCTTTTTGGGATTAATGCAAGAAAATACTCCTGGGATTTTTTTTCGTCTTTGGCACGGGCAAGGAAGTATTCACCGGATTCCTCTACGATCCTTGAATAGTGGCCGGTTGAAAGAAAATCGGCACCCGCGCGCTCCACGCTGTGCCAGAAAGAACCGAACCTTATGCGCTGGTTGCACAAAGCGCAAGGGTTGGGGGTGCGGCCGTTGCGGTATTCATCAAGGAAGTAGTTGACAACTTCGGATTCAAACTGTTTGCGGACATCGATGACGGTATGGGGTATTCCGATCTTACGGGCAACGGCTACCGCCGCCTCGACATCTTCGCGACCAGAGCAACGTCCATCCTCCCACATGTACAGGGTGAAGCCGTGAACATCATAACCTTCCTGTTTAAGGAGCAGGACGGCAACCGATGAGTCAACCCCGCCGCTCATCCCTACGAGAACCTTAGAAGAATCCATAGCGGTCTCCTAAACCCAGACATCGCTCTCGATGAACTCACTCCGGTGTCTTTGAAAATCACACCGAAGACATCGCCCAAATGTTCTCCCCCTTGATGGGGGACGAAGTGCCCCCGTCGGGGTAGAATAAAAGAGGGGGTGAATTCCTACCTATACAACACTTAACGATAGAAAAACTGCCAGACAAATCCTCAAACCCTGCTTATCTTAATCTGCGAGGTCCTAAGGTTAAACTTCCCACTTTTCAACGAACCGAAGCAGGGTCCGCACTCCGAAGCCTGTAGCACCCTTACGATAGCAGGAGTACGGCTTATCTATCATCTCCTTGGCTGCGATGTCTATGTGCGCCCAGGGCTTGGAGTCCGTGAAGTGTTCAAGGAATTTGGCCGCGGTGATCGCTCCTGCATGCCTGCCGCCCGTGTTCTTGATACCGGCAGCCGTGCTCTCTAACTGTTTATTGTACTCATCAAACATGGGCATCGGCCAGAGCCGCTCACCGGTCTGGCTCACATTGTCCATGAAGAGTTTTTCTAACTTCTCGTCGGTGGAGAATAAGGCGGCAACCCTGGTTCCTAAAGCGACCACGGATGCGCCGGTAAGTGTCGCTATATCAACCAGATAGGTTGCGTCCAACTCGCGGGCATATGAAAGTCCGTCGGCCAGTATCAACCGTCCCTCGGCGTCGGTGGAGATTATCTCTACCGATGGACCGTCAAGGCCGCAAACGATATCCCCAGGGTTCTGGGCACGCCCGCCGGGCGAGTTCATGACCGCAGGGATGATACCCAACACGTTGCGCTCGATCCCGAGCTTAGCCGCGGCAAGCAAGGCTCCGGCAACCGCAGCACCGCCGCCCATGTCGCCCTTCATCGCCTCCATACCCTGTGGTTGTTTGAGCGAGATGCCGCCTGAATCGAACATAACACCCTTGCCTACGACGCCTATCCAGGGATCCGTATCGCCTGCGCCTTTGTAATGGATTACCACGAGACGCGGGGGATGCTCGCTTCCCTTGGCCACCCCACACATGAGATTCATGTGCTTTTTCTGTATCCAGTCCTCATCGTGAACAGCCACCTCAGCACCGGCTTTGCTCAAGACCTCTTCGACTCGGTTAGCGAACTCGGCAGGCGTCATCACGTTGCTTGGTTCATTCACAAGATCGCGTGCAAAGTTCTGCGCCCAGGCAATGGCTTCGGCACGGACAACGCCTTCCTTGAAGGAAGCGATCTTGGTGGAATCACGTTCAATGATGGTAAGATTCCCTACCTGCGGCTTGGAGCGTTCCTCTTCGGATTTGTACCTGTCGAACCGATAAGCGGCCAAAAGAGAGCCGAGTGCGGTCGCTTCAGCCGCGGACTGCGGCTCGATCCCGCCGATACCTGCTCCGTGCACGATGGTTGCCATATCCTTTATGGAGAGCTTCTCCGCAGCCCAGAGTGCGGCTGCAGCCACGCGGCGCGTCTCTTCAGGACCGAATTTATCGGATTCACCAAGACCAACAACCAGCACCCGTTCTGCAGGAATCTTTTCATAGGTATAAAAGAGAAGCGTCTGGCCCAGCTTGCCTTTCATCTCGCCGGCTGCCAAGGCCTTACTGATGGCTCCACCAAGTGCCTGATCCACAGCTCCGGTGGCGCCGCCCGGATGCTTTACACCCTCGAAAAGATTAACCACGAGTAACGGCGCGGCAAAATTGGTTACATCGCCTTCTTTAACTTCTACCTTCATCATCGATCTCCTCGGTTTCTAATTTTTTAAAAAAGAGTATAGGCACGAGGTCAGTGATGTCAAACTTACGTGATAACTTGAGGAACACAATGTCCCCCCACTTGATAATCCCCATCCCTGATCATCTCTCATGTCATGACGAAGTCCATTCAACCGTGACGAGTGTAACACAGCAACGATATTACGGGCGGAACAGGTTCCTCGATAGTATTAAATCTATTAGTATCTTTTGGGGTATTGACAAACAAAGTTTATTCCTTATAATTCGTTCGTGAGAACCCTTAAACTATAAGGAGGCAAAAATGAGCAAAAAGGGCACACTCTCACTAATCCTCGGTTTGGTCCTGCTGTTAGGAGCCAGTGCATTGACGGCTTCTGACTGGTTAGGCACCTATGAGGGTGACGATCAGGGAGTCATCAAAGGCACCCTTAACGAAATCGTTGATCCACCAATCTACGAAGGCACCTGGGAAAGCTACCTCGACTA
>DAOVCF010000159.1 GCA_030670165.1 Candidatus Stahliibacteriota bacterium
TTTTGTCCCATTTTTGACCAGCTTTTTTTACCCCACGACGCCGCTAACGCGTCGCCGCGGGGACCCCGTAAATCGTGACGAGTGCAATGTAAACCTGACGAGTTGGCGCCGATTTGAACGGTAGAGTAATTACGATGCCGACCACTTGCAATTCCCGTTTCCCTGAGTAAGATACGCATCGTAAGAGGTTGAGAGTTTAACTGAGCCGAATACAAGGAGGATATAGATGTCGAAGGTCAAGCGGGTGCCGCCTGATGAGGAGCCGCATCCGTTTAACGTATCATACATAAAAAATCCTACGCAGGCCGCCCTGCGCCGGCTGGCTTTAGAACATTCTCCCGCGTGCTATGTTACGAAATACGGCAACATAAACAAGATCGCCCGCAACAAGGCGCGCATGGCTCAATACACCTACATCATCGCCAGGGAACGGGACGCAGACCTTTATTCAGGCAACGTGATCAGCGAGGATTGCGCCGAACCCATCCTTTCCATGTTGTGGGACTACATCCATCTGCAGGGCAGGCTTATTGAGATCCAGGGCTACTACGGATTGGGAGAGAAACGCTTCCCCATTCAATGGCTTTATACAATGCCCTGCGCCAATATTGCCGGTATGCAGCAGGTTCTTTCATTCCCACGGCAAGCGGTGGAGACGCCTGCGCAGCTTGCCGAGGAGTATAAGCCGGTGATTAGGGTGGTGATGGTGCCCGAGTTTTCGCTTCCAGACATGCCGGGTGGGCAGGCCATTATCGTAGATATTGAGAACTATGTAACCTACGTGATAGGCGCGGACTACTTCGGCGAGTCAAAGAAGGGCGCTTTAAGAATGCTGAACGACTACGTGTACGAGCGCGGCGGTTTGGTTCTTCACGCCGGAGCCAAGGCGGTGACCATCGCAGGCGAGCGCATAGCCATGACCGTGATGGGGCTTTCAGGCACCGGTAAGACCACCACCACCTTCTCAAAACAGGGCGAGCTGACCCAGCCCATCCAGGACGACATGGTGTGCCTGTGGCCTGGCGGTAAGATTTCCATCACCGAGAACGGCGCGTTCGCCAAGACTTACGGGCTTAAGGAGGAAACAGAGCCTATCATCTACAAGGGCACCCTCGATCCCACCGCGTGGCTGGAAAACGTGTACACCGATGCCGAGGGCGGTTTCGATTTCTCCAAAGGCCGTCTAACCCCTGAAGATGTCAAGCGTTTGCGCGACTACCTGGTTATCACGGGTGCTTTGCCCGAGAACGTGGATGCCTACATCAGTGGTGAGGTCAGTATTGAGGATAAAGTGGATGCCTATGGCATCCCGGAAGACGGCTGGGATTTTTTGGTGTGGACCCAGAACGGACGTTCGGTGATCCCCATGTCAAAGATCCAGGGTGCTGGGGATTTGCGGGATATCCCACAGGTGCGTTCGATGGGCATCCTGAACCGGGACGAGGGTCCTGATGCGGCCATGCCGGGTATCGTTAGGTTCACCTCCACAGAGCAGGCTGCGGCCTACTTCATGCTGGGCGAGACCACCAAGACCTCGGCTGCGGGCAAGGAGCGTGGCAGAACACGCTCACCGTTCACCCAGCCCTTCTTCCCAAAGGCGATGGGTCTTCAGGCGGTTCGGTTTGCAGAGCTCTCGGCTCAGATACCAAATCTCGAGACCTGGCTCATGAACACCGGCTATATCGGCGGCGATCAGAAGGATGTGGACGCGGGGAAAGCACTCAAGGTTAAGATAAGGCACTCGTCCGCGATGCTTGAAGCGATGCTTGGAGGCAACGTCAAATGGAAGCTCGATCCTGATTTCGGGTACGAGATAGTGGACACCGACGCTCGTGAGAATGCAGAATTTTTGAAGGAGGTCCCGAAAGAAATCCTCAATCCCATCCTTTTCTTCGAGAAAGCAGGGAAGATGGATACCTACAAGGCCTGGGTCGCCAAGATGAAGTTCGAACGCCGCGAGTTTTTGCAACAGTACAAGGTAGCTCCGGAGATTATCGCTACCATTCCTGAATAGTAATCACGGACACTTCGTCTCCGTTCGAGGACCCCGAAGAAAATGGGCACAAGACGCGCGATTATTATATAACAGCCTGGAGAGGCTGTTCCACACGCTCTTTTAAAAAATTGAGAA
This sequence comes from Candidatus Stahliibacteriota bacterium, assembly GCA_030670165.1. GTDB lineage: Bacteria > Hydrothermota > Tepidihabitantia > B3-TA06 > B3-TA06 > B3-TA06. The sequence goes on from DAOVCF010000159.1 coordinate 2,132, forward strand.
GTCTGTTTAATTATAGTTATTTTGGCTATTATTTTTAGAACAGACAGGAGTGTCTGTTTTCCATTCGACTCATGAAATAGGGACCCCGGCGGTGTGCGAAGCAACGGCGTTGGGTAAAAATTTTAGAGCGAGGCTTAAGCCTCGCTCTATTCAGTTTTACTTATCAGCAGGTCCTGATCGTTATCTCTGAACAGGACCGAAAACCGCGTTACTTGCGCTTCTTGCCGCGGGTTTTTTTCTTGGTTGCGGTTTTTTTGGTTTTTTTGGCGGTTTTCTTCTTTACAGGTGCCTTGACCTTTGCCATGCTTCCTCCACGACGTTAAAGTGTGTTTATTTTTCGTAGAGGCAGTAAGCTTGCCTCCATGGCATAAATATATGGAACGAAACCCATTTGTCAATCTGTGTGTACCTGTTAATTAGTTGATTGATTAATCCGCGGGTCAGTGGGATATAAAGTAATGGGGCCGACCTTGCGGTCGGCCCCTACAAACCTTCTCACGATCTCGATCAAGTAACTGTCAAGAACAACGAGGAAGGTATCATTTGGGGTTTACCAGCGGTTGCGGTTATATCCGCCGCCGCCGCCGCGGTTACGATCGAAGCCGCCGCGCTCGCGCGGAGGACGGGCTTCCTCTACCTTTAACTCACGACCGTCGTGTTCGGTGCCGTTGATGGCACTGATGGCCGCTTTCGCTTCCTCGTCATTCGGCATTTCCACAAAGGCAAAGCCGCGAGGGCTGTTGGTGTAGCGATCCCGGGGGACCCCTACGTTGGACACTTCCCCGTGCTGTGAGAAGATCTCACGAACCTTATCCTCGTTATACGAGTGGGGAAGGTTTCCAATGAATAGTCGCATGTGTTTTTTCTCCTTAGTTCGACCGTCATTTGGATCGGTCGTTACTACATATTATAGATAAAAAAAGGGGCTTGTCAAGGTCGACTTGCCTCTCTTGACAATAAGTATAATGAGTGAGTAAGGCTTGCCAAGCACCCGCATTACTGATGACTTGCGGTTGACATCAAAGGGGAGGGGCCGACTCGGGAGTCGGCCCCTTCGAACTTTCTCCCGCTCTTGATCAACTGGCTGCCAAGAATGACGAGAAAGGTATCATTTGGGGTCTACCAGCGGTTGCCGCCACCGCCTCTTGAGAAGCCGCCGCGCTCGCGCGGGGGGCGGGCTTCCTCTATCTTTAACTCACGGCCTTCGTGCTCGGTGCCGTTGATGGCGCTGATGGCCGCTTTCGCTTCCTCGTCATTCGGCATGTCTACAAAAGCAAAGCCGCGAGGAGCATTGGTATAGCGATCTCTGGGAACCGCTACCTTACTTACTTCACCGTGCTCAGCGAAGATCTCGCGTACCTTCTCCTCCTCGTAGGAGCGGGGAAGGTTTCCGACGAATAAACGCATCTATCACTCCTTGTTTGGCGCCATTGGTGGCGCCTCAAACCAATATTATAACCTTTTTGAGGGAGGTGTCAAGCCAGAATTATCGCTAAGCATCGCCAGGAAAGCCGGTTAGAGATCAGCAATTTCGACGGCCTGCGGCTGATAAGATCAGAAATAACCTGTTAATCTAAGAATTCCGCCATTTACTGGTGCAGCACCAAACTCGGAATCTTCGTCCCCGAAGGAGATCAAACCGAACGCGGATAGATCAAGGTTGTCGGCGAGGTTCAGGCTCAATCGAGGGATTACGATACCGGAGCCGTCCACCGGATTGACGATCGCTCCAATACCTATAGAATGAAAGCTTATGATGGTCTGATCCGCGCCAACATATAACAGATGCTGCCCCATCGCTTTACGAAGGCCGGAGGCGCGCTCTAACCATTCGGCAAAGGTATAATCGGCTTCGGCGTCAAACCCTCTCCCGTAGTAAAGATACTCGGCCATCACGTGGGTTCTGAAGGTGAAGGTATGATCGGCACCCACTACAAACTCAGCGTAACTCAGGGAATCTTCCTTATATATATTGTATCCCCCCTCTGCCCACAGGCCGATATTTGCAATCTCACCAGCGAACTGCCCGCCTGCCAGAATCTGCCTCTGCGTGATCCCCGGAGTTATAGTGGTATCCCACAGCCATGCGCCAATGGCGGCAAGATCGAATCCCAGCACGTTCTCCTTGATTCTGCCTATGGCCATAATACTGTCCGGGGTCCCCGTAACACCCCGCAACATACCTATCACTTCCGCTCCTCCTCCTGATCCCCAGGATGCTGCCAGCTTCAACGCGTTCTCGCCATCCCTTCGATAGGAAGGGTCGTAGGCAAGCTTGGAGGGCACGATCTCCGTCGGGTTCCAAACGTATCCGGTGCCCCATGCCAGGGGCTGCTTGCCTAACCGCGCCACCAGACTCTTCCACGAGATGGACATGTAGGCATTTGATATGCGGAACGA
>DAOVCF010000105.1 GCA_030670165.1 Candidatus Stahliibacteriota bacterium
GGCCACGAGCCTTGACATCCGCTCTCTTTTGTTTACAATAGTTTTAAGAAGGTGCGTCAGGTTTATATTGCACTCTTCAGGGTTAGGAGTAGCATCAGGAGGATGAAAAAGATGAGATTGTCATTTAGCCTGCTGGCGATCGGGCTTGTCTTGATTGGCGTACCCGGCTGCAAGAAGGAGGCGGAGATTCTGTCTTCGCAACAGGCTCAACAAGAACAACGCTGGCTGCGAATCTACCATAAGGGAAGGTTTATAAAAGAGATAAACGTTGCCGGTTGGGAAGAGGGCGAGGATGTGGTTGAGCTTTGCGCTTTCTACTACCCCTGGCAGGGTGAGGATTCGATAGATTTTAACGGGCACGGTTATGATGTGAACTCAGGGACTGAATACCCTTGGATCTTTCTCAATGTGAATGGTAAGGTAGTTGGAGTTAATACAGGCATTATAAATCCTTCAACTGTTCCGAACAAGGAAGATATCATAACCATTACTTATGAACGTGAGTTGAATGTAGATGCTCTTGATTTTTTCCCTAATCTGATAGGCTTGGATATTCCGGATGATTCGTTGGAGACGGTTGCTTCTCGATATCCGGATTTGCGACTTTATGTTCACTGTGGTGAGGTAACCAGGAGGGATCTTCGCAGGTTGCGAAAATACGAGCACATCAGAGTAATTGTGATCGCATTCTCCAAACGCATTAAGGCTTGGGATTTGATGTTACTTGCGAAACTTAAAGATTTGAGAATTCTGGTTTTAGATAGGGGTGAAGAAGATCATATTACTGAACAAAATGTGAAATACCTCTATAGATTGCTTCCCAAACTTCGTCTAATAGAATTGACACCTGTTACCATCACAATTTGAGGTATCTTGATTCGTCTGCTTTATATTGCACTCTTCAGGGTTAGGAGTAGCATCAGGAGGATGATAAAGATGAGATTGTCATTCAGCCTGCTGGCGATCGGGCTTTTCTTGATTGGCGTACTTGGCTGCAAGAAAGAGGCGGTGCCTCCGACTTCAGAGCAGGCCCAGCAAGAGCAGCGATGGCTGCGGGTGTATCATGACGGTGAGTTCAAGTGGAAGATTGACGTTTCGGGCTGGGAGGTTGGAGAGGATGTAGTCCCTCTAGGGGTTTTCTATTATCCCTGGCAGGGGAAGGACTCCATCAACTGGACTGAGTATGATCCCTACTACGGACACCCTGATTGGATGGGTCCTTACCTTGTAGTAAACGATAAGGTAGTAGGTGTAAATCTGGGTCGCCTTCCTCTTGCCTATCCAGAGGTTCAGAACTCAGAGAAGATAATTACGGCTACGTTTGATGAGTATTTTGTGGGGTCCGATTTTGACCCTGCGGTACTTGAGAAGTTACCCAACCTGATCGGTCTAACCTGGTATATGGATTCACCGGCGGACTTGAAAAGAATCGAGGAGATACCTTCACATCTGAGAATTTACCTGCATTGTGGTGGCGAGATAACCGGGGAGGATTTCAAGTGGTTAAGTGACTTCTCCAATATCCGCGTATTGGGCATAGGCAGTGATTCATTGACCTACCGCGACCTCAGATATCTTTGCAGGTTTAAGGAACTTCGCAGGTTTATATTATTCTCACCGATAATTCAATGGGAAAAGGTCAGGTGCCTTCGCAAGCTCAAGAAGCTTCGGTACTGGGACATAATAAAACCCGGGTAAGTCGGGGATAGGTTTCTCCATATTTTAAAGCATCCTTCAGGTTTCTATTGACTTCTTCAATCCAGCTTGACAACCCTCCCGCGCTCCCTACAATAGTTTACAGGAGACAGAGATGAAGAAGATGCTTAAAACGGCAGCGACCATTCTTCTTGCCCTTACTGCGGCGCTGGGCTGCAAGTGTAAGAATCGGATAGCCGTTTCTATACCTCATGCAGAGAGGAAACTTATCCTTGCCAATGAGAAGCCATTTTTTTCACGTCCCGTAACTACCGTTGATGTCACAGGGTGGGAAGAAGGCAAGGATGCGGTGCTTCTGGGTGAGCCATTCTATCGCTACCCTTGGCAAGGAGAGGATAGCATCCGATACTACATCGGCTATGAGGATGAAATCTGGGTCTTAAAAGTGGAAGGCAAGACAGTGGGTGTAGACCTGGTATCCCTGGACTGCCACGAAGCTTCTAGGTTAGCTAATCGCGGGCAGATCATAGCCGTTCGCGATCATGGCTTAGATACGAACAAATTGAAGCTATTCCCTAATCTAAGGATGTTGACGTTGGAGTTGTCAGGTTACGCGCTTAGAAAGAATCCGCTTCTTTTTGAAGAGCTTGGAAAACTTCCTGACCGGGTTGAAGTTTACCTGTTCATTGACACCGGCTGGTGGTGGGAACCACGTGAGTGTGACGTCACCGACGAGCAGCTTGAGAGGCTGGCGGGTTTAAGTAATCTAAGGGAGTTACGCCTTTCATCCCACAAGATCACCGACACAGGGCTTTGTTCAATCGCGACCCTAAAGAATCTGCGAATGTTGAGTATAAGAGGCGCGAGCTTTACCAATAAGGGCCTTGAGGCTTTGTCTCATCTTACCGAGCTGAGGGAATTACGTATCTCATCGTCTTCTATCACCAGTTCCGGGTTACGCCACATTGCAACTTTTACCCATCTCAGGATACTTGGTCTGCACGGCAAAAGGATTACAGATAGAGGCTTGAGGCATTTGCAGAGTCTCACCAATTTGCGGGAGTTGGACTTGCGTTCAACCTCTATCAGGGGTTGGGGTCTTAGATATCTTGATGGTCTAGCTAACCTGAGGAGTTTGGATTTAAGCAGCACAAAGGTGGGCGATTTCGGACTTAGATACCTTAAAGGCCCGGCCGGCCTCAGGGAGGTTGACCTTTCCGACACCAAGGTGACCTCCTCTGGAAGGATAGCGTTGGAAAAGAGGCTGCCTGACTGCCATCAGAATTGATTATTCTTCAGGTTTCTATTGTGTTCTTCAGATACCTCAGGATACTGAATTATGTGCTTGAAGATAGTACACAGGCTCAATATAAAGGCTTATCCCAAACTCGATTAGGACTGTTTTAAGATGGCTTTCGTAGATCCTTTATTAGATTTAACCCTGGCAATAAACAACCAGGTTGAGATAATGAGGGAGTGGGATCGCAAGTTCGGGTTCATTTGGAAGAAGTTCACGAGATTGCCATACGAAGTTGGGGAAGCTAGGAGGAAGGAGGAAAAGGAAGGTAAATACGCCTACCTTAAATCCAAGATACATGTTGAGTGTGATGAAAGCGCTTTAAGGGATGGATCACGTGAATACGAAGTGAAGTTTATTTTAAGCATGAAGGATGCTTTCAAGTTATTAAATCACTACAAATTATTTTTAAACTTCAAGGCTCTTAAGAAGCTTAAAGGGATGGATTTTGTGAAAGCCCCGACGGAGTCGCAAAAAGTTGAAGGTCTTCCTCCCATGGGGGTTGCCACGATTTTAAAGGGCTTGCCCAGGCCAGGGGGATCTGAGTCAATAGCTCAATCGGCGGATGTGGTTTTCTCTTATCAGTTCGATGTCAGAAGCGAATATAGAGACGGTAAAGTCGCAAATAAACAAGACCTCCTCGCGGTAAGGATGGGTATATGGCATGAAGTAATGGAAGTTACATTGCTAGCTATAGCCGCGGAGGCTTTTTACATGCCTAAATCACTCTATGATGACTATTGTATTAATCCTGCACATAGCTTTGCCAATCGTGCGGTTGCAGTAACTCAATCGGCAATATGGCCTGGGAGAGAAAAAATATTCCTATACTGGTCTGGCGATCCGCCGTTTGATGGGTTTGAGGTTGCGCCGATGTCCAAGGAAAAGGAGCTGGAGTCCAGAGAGAGCCATCTTGATGCCATTAAATCATTCTATATCCCCGAAGTGGTGGCGCAGAACTGGGAAAGTATAGCGATAGAATGGGAGATAGTCGCGGAGACCTGGCTATATACCAAATCTCCCCATCGGATTAAGAAGGCTACCACGGCCTGGGAGAAAGCCGCTAATGCCTGGTAGTCTACTTCTCCGCAAGCAGTCTATCTACCAGATCGTCGGTAGTAACCCCCTCAGCCTCGGCGGCAAACGAGGTCACCAACCTGTGCCTTAATACCGGATGCGCCATGGCCTTCAAATCCTCCTCGCCAGGAGTCAACTCACCCCGCAAGACCGCCCGCGCCTTTGCCCCAAGTATAAGATACTGCGAAGCCCTCGGCCCCGCACCCCAGCTCACGTACTGATTTATATAAGTAAGCTTGTTCGTCTTGTTGGGCCTTGTCCTTGCCACCAACTCCACCGCTTCTCTGATAAGTGCATCCGAAACAGGCACCCTGCGCATCAGCATCTGCAGTTCTAAAATCTCCTTCTTCGAGACAACCTCACCAAGTTCCGGCAGATAAGCCGAGGTGGTCTCCTTTACTATCTCCTCCTCTTCGTCTCCTGATGGGTAATCCACAGGTATTGAGAACATAAACCGGTCAAGCTGCGCCTCGGGCAGGGGATAGGTTCCTTCCTGCTCGATGGGGTTCTGAGTGGCGAGCACACTGAAGGGCAGATCAAGGGTATACGTGATGCCTCCTACCGTAACCTGACGCTCCTGCATGGCCTGAAGCAACGCGGCCTGGGTCTTGGGCGGGGTGCGGTTGATCTCGTCGGCAAGAATTATGTTTGCGAATACAGGTCCCTGAAGGAACATCATCTGGCGCTTGCCGGTGCGCTTCGACTCCTCGAGAATCTCCGTACCGGTGATGTCTGCTGGCATCAGATCAGGCGTGAACTGGATTCGGTTGAACTTAAGGCCAAGCACCTGCGCCAGGGTATTGACCATAAGGGTTTTGGCAAGACCGGGCACACCTATCAAGAGGCTGTGGCCTTCGCAGAGAAGCGAGATCATGATCCGCTCTATGACCCCCCGTTGCCCCACGATGACCTTGCCGATCTCTTTATCCAGCCGTTCCCTTGTATTTCGTAAGCGACGCAACAGCGTGTGGTCTGAGCCTTTAGGTGTGGATAAGATTTCACTCTTTTCTTCTCGGGATTTTCTCAACTTATGCTCCTGCGCGGTTTAAGGTGTTTTCCACCATTTCTGAGAAGTTATTCACATCGGGTGTTGGTAATTTGGAACGTCCGGCATCGTCTCATTGTCCCTGGATATAGATACATCCTAGCCTTCGTTTTTATTTTCAAAAGCGGTGATCTTTTCCACCCGGCGTTCGTGGCGTCCGCCCTCGAACTCATTCTCCATCCATGTAGCAATCATCCTCTGTGCAAGCGCTTCATCAACCCCGGTGTCCGCTCCAAAGCAGAGCACGTTTGCGTTGTTGTGACGGCGGGCCATCTGGGCGTCCTTCTCGCTGCATACCTTAGCGGCGCGAATACCCTTCACCTTATTGGCGGCCATAGACATCCCTATGCCTGTCCCGCAGATGAGTATACCAAGTTCGGCATTACCATTGCTCACCATCTCAGCTACCCGGAAAGCATAATCCGGATAGTCGGTACTTGTAGGATCTTCCGTCCCAATGTCAACTACATTGTAGCCTCTGCTCTCCAGCCATTTTGCAAGGGAGTTCTTGAGGGCAAAGCCTCTATGATCCGAACCGATAGCAATATTCATCGAATACTTCTCCTTAAACAATCCAAGTGGTGGTATTCGCCCCAAGCGTCTGCTTCGCATCGTCGCAGGGACCCCGTAAGCGACGGTTCTTTTTGTAATCGCACTTTCATTAACCTTGAGTATACCAAGTGGCGGTGGAGGGATTTGAACCCCCGACACGCGGATTATGATTCTGGTTACCGGAGTGCAAGGCCACCTAGCTACTAAACTTACATCTGCCCAAATCAGTGCTGTGTCAATAGGTGTGTTAGCCACTGCCGTCTAGGATACTTCTCAGGCGGTCTCCTTAAGCGTTAGACGCTTCTCTGACTGTCTCAGGCGGGGTATGGACGTATCGCTTGGACGCAGCTAATGTGCGGTGTCCCATAAGCGCACGGATAGTGTATTGGTTCGTACCCAGCATGTTCAGAAGGGTTCCGTATGTATGCCTTAAGTCGTGGAAGCGAATGTTCTCTAAACCGGCTGTTTCGCACGCGGTGTTAAAGCTCCTTTTCCAATCGCCATATTCAGTGCCGTCGGATTTGCAGAAGACGTATTCAGCGTAAGGGTAGTTATGCCTTAGTCCTGACAATATCTCCTGCAAGCAGGGGTTGATCGGGAAGTAGAGCGGCTTGCGGTTTTTGTGTTCACCGGCAGGGATAGTGATATTCCCATTATCCAAATCCACTTGACTCCACTTTAGCTTCTGCAGGTTACCTCTACGTAAGCCGGTGAGAAGAGCGGTAAGAACAATCTCATACAGGATCGGGTTGTGCCCCGCGTCTTTTCGTTCGCTTAACACCTTGCAAGCGTCAAGGAGCTGTATTATTTCTCCAGGTTCCAGGTAGCGATCTCGGCCTGGGCCTTCCCTAAATTTCTTTACCTTCCTGACGGGATTCTCCCGAATGAGGTCAAGCTCCAGGGCATACTCCATGATTGAGCTTAGCAGCGTCAGTTCACGGTTTACCGATGCGGGGGACACTTCCTGCAGACGCTTCTGGTAGTAAAGTCTAATCGCCCGCTTGTCTATCTGGTCAAGTCTCATAGAGCCAAGATTCTCTATAAGCTTTCGTATTCGAGAGGTCCGCTTCTCGCGGGTGGACGTTCGGTGTTGACGTTTCGAGTATTCCAGGTAAGCCTTAGCGAACTCGGCAAGCTTTGGGACTTCCTTCTCTTGTTGGCCTTCCAAGGTAGCCATAATTACACTCCGGATTTTCAATAGAGCCTCAAACTCTTTTCGAGTCTGCAGAGACCGGCGGATAAGCTTTCCGTCAATCATTACACGCACGTAGAGCATCCCGTTTTCCCTACGGTAGATACCCACGTCTACGGTGATTCTATGCCCACCT
>DAOVCF010000197.1 GCA_030670165.1 Candidatus Stahliibacteriota bacterium
GCGCCCACCGCAACTCAGGCGGATGCCTGGGCCACGGCTCTTTTCGTAATGGGAGAAAAGGGAATAGCTATACTTGACTCTTTGGATGATCTTGAAGGGATGATCGTTCTTAAAGATGGAGAAGTTATTAAAACAAGCAGATTCCCCACATTGGAGGGACCGTGAAAGAAGCGCTTTTCTACGAGAAGATGGGTGAAGGAAAGGTTCGCTGCAAGCTGTGTTTTCACGAGTGCGTATTGAAAGAGGGGCAGCTGGGGTTCTGTCTTGCCCGAAGAAACGTAAATGGGAAGCTTATAGCCGAGACCTACGGCCAATTGGTAGCGGCACACACAGACCCGATTGAGAAGAAGCCGCTGTATCACTTTCATCCGGGAGAAGCGATACTCTCGGTGGCGGCAAACGGCTGCAACCTTGCGTGTCCCTTCTGCCAGAACGCCGAGATCTCCCGTCATCGCACGCACTCCAGTCAAGCAACCCCGGAGGAGCTTGTCAAGATGGCGCTAAAGCACGCCTCCAAAGGGATTGCCTACACGTATACCGAACCTCTTGTGTGGTACGAGTACCTTCTGGACGCCGCCAAGGCCGCGCACGAAGCCGGACTCTACAACGTGATCGTTACCAACGGCACGATCAATAAGGAACCGCTTGAGGCGCTGCTTCCTCATCTTGACGCCGCAAACGTAGACCTCAAGGGAAACGATGCCTTCTACCGCAAGGTCTTGAAAGGCGACCGGGAGAGTGTGATCCGAACGATAAGGATGATGCACGAGGCAGGCGTGCACATTGAGCTAACCACGCTGCTTATACCAGAGGGCAACGACTCGGAGGCCGAGGTGGATGAGGTGATCTCCTTTATCGAAGGGCTTGACTCCAATATCCCCCTGCATCTCTCGCGCTTTTTTCCCTACGGCTCCTACAACGCCCCCCAGACGCCGGTCAAGACTATGCTGCGGGCCTATGAACAAGTCCACGCCCGTCTGCCCTACGTCTACCTGGGCAACGTGCTTCTTTCGGAAGGCCAGAACACCCTCTGCCCTGCCTGCGGAGCAACCCTTATAGAAAGGCTGGGATACCGAACCCAGATGACAGGCATTAAGGACAAGCGGTGCGCTTCATGCGGCCGCGAGGTAGATATAGTGCTGTGAAAGGCTGGCTGCGGCGCGCAGACGTAATTCTCATCTTAATCCTTGTGGTCCTGGGTGCAGGGAGCTGGTTTGCGATTCGCTTTCTCAAGGATCAAAACCCCCCAAGTGCTATAAAAATAAGAACTTCGGATGAAAAGTTCGAAATTCCTTTAAAAGATACATCCCTGGTTATCCCCGGCCCGCTGGGTGAAACCAAGGTCCGCATCGAAGATAAAAAGGTCTGGGTCACAAAGGCAAGCTGCCCTAATAAACTGTGTATGAGGCAGGGCAAGATATCCAAACCTGGCGAAGCGATTATCTGTCTACCCAACCGGATCGTTATAAGCATCCAAGGCAAGAACAAGCTTGATGCGATCACCTACTAAGCCCTCGTCCTCCTCGCCCTCCTCACAAACATCTCCAGGAGACTTCAGGTACAATACCAAAAAAACGGGGGGCCTTACCCCGAGGCAACAAAATCTGGCGCTCCTGGCAGGGCTTTCGGTAGCCCTATACACGGTCGAGAACCTGATACCTTTGCCCATACCGTGGCTGCGAATCGGGGTGGGCAACATCGGGGTGCTCTTGGCTTTATACATGCTCTCACCCTTAGATGGCTTCTTTGTTCTGTTAATCAAGGTGGTGATTGGCTCCCTTTTATCAGGCCGTTTTTTAAGCCCATTCTTCCTCTTCGCCTTAGGCGCAGGCATCCCTTCCTACTGGATCATGGTTGCGACAAAGAAGCTCTTCGGACGCTGGTTCGGTCCTGTGGGCGTAAGCGTAGCAGGGGCGGTCTCACACAACATCTTTCAGCTCGCAATCGCATATCTCATCGTGGTTCAGAGCGTTACGATCTTCTATCTTGCTCCAATACTTGTGGTGCTCGGAACCGTGGCAGGCGCACTTATAGGTGCAGCGGTTCGTTCCATCCTTCCGCGTCTTGAGATTGACAAGCCCTCAAGCATGGCTAAGATAGCGGATGGCTAGCTTAAGAACCAGGCTCTTGGGAGCGTTATGGGGTGCGCTCATGGGTGTGATTTTAGGCACCGCGTGCTCATCCGCCATCGAGCCGATCGTCAAGGTCCCATGGCTTAAAGGCTTGCTTGTTAAAGGGATCGAGGTAGGAATCCCGGAGTTCACTACATCCCTTGGTTTCTTTAACCTTACCTTCGGGTTTAGCTTCCGCTTCACCCTGCTTTCCGGGGTGTTCATGCTTGGGGTGGCTGCACTCATGCTATTCCTTCCGTTCCGTGAAGAGAAATAGCTAACCCAACGGTTTTTTGCAACGGGTTTGGGAAGGGATTCGTCTCATTAGCATAGGGTGCATCTTGTAAATTCATCAACGGGAGAGGTAATTGCTTAGCTACAGCGAACTTATTAATCCTACTGACGCTAGAGTCGAAAAGATCCTTAAGGCGGGCGAGAAACACTTCAAGCGATACGGATTCCGCAAGTCTTCGATCGGGGATATATGCGCCGACGCCGGAATCTCCAAGCCTACATTCTACAAGTACTTCGATAAGAAGGAGACCCTATTCTTCGCCGTGATCATCTATTTGAGGCGTGACTGGTATAGTATCTATATGGAACGAATCAAGGGACTTAGTACTGCAACCGAAAAGCTGTCTGCATTCCTTGAGGTATCAGAG
>DAOVCF010000094.1 GCA_030670165.1 Candidatus Stahliibacteriota bacterium
TACCGCAAGTGCGCGGCGGTGGTGGGCGAGGTTTTGGGAAAGTATCATCCGCACGGCGACCAGGCGGTTTACGACGCATTGGCGCGCATGGCTCAGGATTTCAGCCTGCGTTATCTGCTGGTGGACGGCCAGGGCAACTTCGGTTCCATAGACGGCGACCCGCCCGCCGCATACCGCTACACCGAGGCCAAGCTCGAGAGGCTGACCACCTCGCTCCTGGATGACCTTGATAAGGAAACCGTTGATTTCGTGCCCAACTTCGACGGTTCGCGTAAAGAGCCCGAGGTGCTGCCAGCCGCTTTCCCCAACCTTCTGGTAAACGGAGCTTCCGGCATCGCGGTGGGCATGGCCACCTCTATTCCGCCTCACAACTTCTCAGAGGTCGCCGACGCCCTTGCAGCCATGATACGCGATCCTGAGATTACCGATGAGGCGCTGGCCGAGATCATACAGGGACCTGACTTCCCGACCGGGGGGTTGATCCTGGGTCGCGAGGGCATCAAGGAGGCCTACAGGACCGGCCGGGGCAAGGTAATCGTGCGGGGGAGGGCGCGTTTCGAGGAACCCAGACCGGGGCGCCAGGCTATCGTCATAACCGAGATACCTTATCAGCTGAACAAGTCACAGCTCGTCGAACGCATAATCAACCTCGCACGCTCCAAGAAATTAGCTGACATCTCAGACCTGCGTGACGAATCGGACCGCGAGGGAATCCGCATCGTTATAGAACTCAAGCGCGGCGCAAACCAGGAGGTCGTTCTGAACCGGCTATACCAGCACACACCGCTGCAGTCCACATACTCGATGATCCTTCTCACCATCGACAAGATGACCCCCAGGATATATCCTCTAAAAAAGATACTGGAACAGTTTCTGGAGTTTCGCTATGAATGCGTGCGCCGCCGCACAGAATTCGAGCTTCACAAGGCCGAAGATCGTGCGCACATACTGGAAGGGTTAAAGATAGCGCTCGACCACATTGACGAGATAGTGCAGGTCATAAAGCGCTCCGCCGATACCAAGGTTGCCAAGGAAAGACTCATGGAGCGGTTTAAGCTTTCAGACGTTCAGTCGCAGGCGATACTTGACATGCGGCTGGCGCGGCTTACCGGTCTGGAGCGAGAAAAGATCGAGGAAGAGTACCGCAACCTGATCGCAGAGATCGAGCGGTTACGTTCGATCCTTGCCTCGCGTGCAGGGGTGATGGCGGTGATTACCGAGGAGCTTAAGGAACTCAAGAAGCGCTTCGGCGATGAGCGCCGCACCGAGATCAGAAACGAGAAGCCTGAAGAGATCACCCTTGAGGACCTGATTGCGGAGGAGGACGTGACCATCACCCTTACCCTGAAGGGCTACATCAAGCGAACCCCGGTATCCGGGTACCGCAAACAGGGCAGGGGTGGAACCGGCAGAGGAACCATAGACCTGGGCAAACGGGACATGGTCACGACTCTTTTGACCGCCTCCACCCACGACTCGATGCTATTCTTCTCCAACCTGGGCAAGGCATATCTCTTGAAGGCATACGAGGTGCCGGAGGGCTCGCTTTCCGCCAAGGGCCGCCCGGTGTTCCAGCTGTTCAATCTTGACGAGGGCGAGCGCATCACCCAGCTTCTGCGGGTTGCCGAGTTCACCGAAAACGCCCACGTGGTTTTCGTTACAGAGAATGGCGTTATCAAGCGCACCCCGCTTAAGCTTTTGGAAAACACCCGCCGTTCAGGTGTAATCGCCATAACCCTGAAGGAGGGGGATAGACTGCAGGATGTACTTCTTGTGGAGGATGCAACTGATATCTGTCTGTTCTCGGCCAGGGGTCAGGGAATCAGATTCTCTACTGATGAGGTGCGGCCAATGGGCAGAGTCGCCGCAGGGGTGCGAGGAATTAAACTGGCCCAGAAGGACAGGCTGGTGGCCGCGGTGCTGGTGTGCGACGACGTCTCGCTTCTGTTCGTCACCCAGCAGGGCTACGGCAAGCGCATGAAGTTTGAAGAAATCCGACCTATCCACAGGGGCGGCAAGGGTGTTCGCGCCATCGCGGTGAACGAAAAATCAGGACCGCTGGTGGGCGTAAAGGTCATCGGTGAAGCCGGACACGCAATCATCGTAACCAAACACGGCACCGGCATCCGAATAGCCGCCAAGCAGGTGAAGCACCAGAAACGTGCATCGCTGGGCGTACGTCTCATCTCCCCGCATGAAGACGACGAGGTGGCCGAGGTCACGATCGTTCCTGAAAACGAGGAGTAGATGTTAACCCATCGGAAACTAAAACCACGAGTAGATGAACAAAGCACCTGAACGCATCCCCTGGGATACCTATTTCATGAAGATAGCCCAGCTTGTGGCCCAGCGTTCCACCTGCATCCGCCGCAAGGTAGGTGCGGTGATCGTTCGTGACAAACACATACTTACCACAGGCTACAACGGTGCTCCCAAAGGACTACCCCACTGCACCGAGATAGGGTGCCTGAGGGAGAAACTGGGCATACCCTCAGGCGAGCGGGTAGAGATATGCAGAGGGGTACATGCCGAGCAGAACGCTTTGGTTCAGGCCGCGCGATTCGGGATATCGCTCGAAGGCGGCGTGCTCTACTGCACCACCCAGCCCTGCGTCACGTGCGCCAAGCTTTTGATAAACGCGGGTATTGAAAGAATCATCTACCTCGAGGGCTACGCCGACAAGCTTGGAAACCAGATGCTCGCCGAGGCAGGCGTGGAACTCGAAAAACTCAAGCTCGAGGAGTAGCCATGCCCAGAATAACCTCAGGCGAGTTTAAAGGGCGCAACTTGCGTTATCCCGAAGGCGCAAGGTTCAGACCCACCATGGACAAGGTAAAGGAGGCGCTGTTCTCTATACTTGGCGAGGATATAGTTGACGCCAGGGTGCTCGATCTCTTTGCGGCAGCCGGCGCACTGGGGCTTGAGGCGCTTTCCAGAGGAGCGCGTCAGGCTGTGTTCGTGGAGCAGAACCCCCAGGCGTGCAAAGAACTCGAAGCGAATATCCGAGCACTTAAGGTATCTGACCGCACCATAGTGATTCGCCAGGACGTTCGCATCTACCTCAAACAATCGAAGTTCTTCGCAACCCATATCTTCTGCGACCCGCCCTACTATTACGGCATGGCCAAAGAGACACTCGCGCTCCTTGCCGTCAACCCCGGGGTGACCACCGATGCCCTGATCGTTCTCGAACACGCCTCGGACGAGGAGATAGTGCCGCCTGGATCATTGAAGATAAAGGATTCGAGGGAGTACGGTGATACCAGGTTGAGCTTTATCGGCAAGAAAGAAAGGAGTGTTTGATGAGGATTGCCGTCTATCCGGGGACGTTTGATCCCATAACCTACGGGCATCTTGACGTAATAATGCGCGCACTCTCCTTGTGCGACAGGCTCGTGGTGGCCGTGGCCGATCGCAGGGAGAAGGACCCGCTCTTTCTGGCCCAAGAACGCGCCGAGCTGATACGGAAAGTCTTAAAGAACGAACCTCGCGTGGAGGCGGAGGCGTTCTCAGGCCTTCTTACCGAGTTCGCCAAATCAAAGAAAGCGACGTTCCTTATCCGAGGATTGCGCGCGGTATCCGACTTCGACTACGAGCTGCAGATGGCATTGACCAACCGCAACCTTGCACCCGAGATAGAGACCATCTTTCTCATGCCTGCCGAGCGCTATATCTTTGTTTCCTCATCACTTGCAAAGGAAATCGCCAGGCTCGGCGGCGACGTTTCCGAGCTTGTGCCGCCCGCGGTCGAGAAGGCGCTGCGCGAGCGCTTCGCCGGCAACAGCTGATTTCTACCCGAAGAATTTAGGTAGGGGCAGGCCCTGCCGTGCCCTTTGTTTTATCCGCAGATTACGCAGATGACGCAGATTAGATTTGTATGGAGTTCGTAGGGGCCGACTTTCAAGTCGGCCCGCCTATTAACTTTCCCCTCCCCCTAACCACCTCCCGTCGAGGGAGGGGTGGATTTGGGTCGGGTGTGTTCACATTGAACTAACAGTATACCTCTCCCTTGATGGGGGAGGGTAAAGGAAGGTGCGTCCTTTATAAGTATCATACCAGCTATCGCGTTATCGAACTTGACAGTAGGACTATCTTACCTATCATAGAAGCATGGCTGAAGCTTTAGAGAAACTTAGCGCTCCTTTGGGAGTGTTGATACAGAACGGTATGTTCACGCCGTCGCAGATAGTCAGAGAGCTTGACCGCTACATCATCGGCCAGGACGCGGCCAAGCGCGCGGTGGCTATAGCCTTACGCAACCGCTGGCGCCGACAAAGGGTCTCCGGTCCCTTGCGTAACGAGATATATCCAAACAACATCATGATGATCGGCCCAACCGGGGTTGGAAAGACCGAAATCGCCCGCCGACTTGCACAGCTGGCCCAGGCACCGTTCGTCAAGGTCGAGGCGTCCAAGTTCACCGAGGTCGGATACGTTGGCCGGGACGTTGAGTCCATGATACGCGAGCTTGTCGAAATCTCGGTCAAGATGGCGAGGGAGGAGCAGACCTTAAAGGTTCAGGCAAAGGCAGAAGAGCACGCACGGGAGCGGCTGGTAGACCTTCTCTTGCCCGGCATGCCCCCGCCCAGTGAAGGGGAACCCGATAACCGCGCCGAGACCCGCGCCAAGCTCAGAAGAATGCTTGACGCCGGCAAGCTGGACGAACGCACGGTGGAGATCCACACCTCACGTGAGCCGGCAGGGCTGTTCGACCTCTTCCGCATGAGCGGAATGGACGAGGTCAATGTGGAGCTTCAGGACATGCTTCAAAACGCCATGCCGCGCAAGCAAAAGGCGCGCAAAGCAACCGTAAAGGAGGCGTTGCGGATACTGACCCAGGAGGAGGCGGCCAAGCTTGTGGACACCGATGAGGTTGTAAGGCTGGCTAAGGAACGCGCAGAGAACTCCGGGATCGTGTTCGTAGACGAGATAGACAAGATCGCGGTGGGCGAGGGAACCGGCGGCGGTCATGGCCCTGACGTATCGCGCGAAGGGGTGCAGCGCGACCTTCTGCCCATCATTGAAGGATGCAACGTATCAACCAAATACGGGCTGGTTCGCACCGATCATATCCTTTTTATCGGCGCAGGCGCGTTCCACAAAACCAAGCCCTCGGACCTGATACCCGAGCTTCAGGGACGCATGCCCATAAGGGTGGAGCTTGACTCGTTGACCAAACAGGATTTCGAGCGCATACTTACCGAACCGGAGACGGCGCTCGTAAAGCAGTACCAGGCGCTGGTGGAGACCGAAAATGTCAGGCTTAGCTTCACCAAGGACGGAATAGCGGCGGTTGCCGAGATCGCTGCGCTTGTCAACGAGCGTTCTGAGAACATAGGCGCGCGCAGGCTTCATACGGTGATGACCACCTTATTGGAGGATTACCTTTTCAATCTTCCTGAGTCGGGCGAGCGGGCGATTCGCATCACCGGCAAGGCCGTTCGCGCCAAGCTCGACGCCATCGTCGCCGACGAAGACCTCAGCCAGTACATACTGTAAAGCTGCCTGCGACAATAGTAACCATTGCGGTATTGACAATCAATAAGTTCTTCCTTATACTAGTATGTGGACAATGGGTGGACAGTTCCGATCAAACTTGACAAGTGCCTCCTTCGTGGTCATAATATAAGTATAAAACAAAGCCGGAGGCAGGCTAGATGTCTAAGACACGACTTAATTTATGCCTATACCTAAGCTCACAAGTGATGGCCTATTGCCTCCAGGTGAATATGAATGCACTATGGAGGAGATCGCTAGTGTTTTTGGTGAGATGCCTAATCGTGAGCGTCGGCAGGCGTTTTGCGAAGAATTAAGGAGATTAATAGATGAAGTCAAGCCTATGGACTTCACAAAAGAATTAATTGTGAATGGATCATTCACTACGACTAAGGAAAAGCCTAAAGACATCGATATCTTCTTAGCCTTTAGACAAAATACCCACGAGCCATCGGCTTTCAGACTCTTACGTGTTATTGTAGACCCACGTGACCCAACAGGAAGAAGGCATATAATGGTTGGTTATCCCAATGTTGACTTCTACGGTGGAATAAGAAATGAGACACGTTACCAGCGTATTACAAACACCTACCGCCGTTTAAGGGAGGATGATAAAAAGGTAAAGGGATTCCTTAAGGTGAGACTATGATTAAGAACGATGTTGAATTCAACCAAACGAAATTAACACTCGAAGACCTAGAGGTTGCTTTAGCGGACCTAAAACAAACCCTTGCAGAAGAAGATCCAGAGCTCTTTGAAGTTTTCGCTGCTCCGTATCTAAAAAACATTGATAGACTCAGGCAAGAAATAGATGAATACATAGGTGTAACTTTGGCCCAAAAGGAAAGAGCCCCATTGTGGTTAAGACTAAAGGGAGAGAACATAGAATATGGCAAGGCATCGGCGAAGATCCTATCTGATTGGCTTAAGAAAGTTGTTGACTCCTTCCGAAATGTAGTTACTTTTCTTTTCACCGGTAGAAGTGCAGGTATAGGAGCCCCACCCAAAGAAATAAGCGCGCTATCAGAAATCAATGTTGCTGCCTTTGCGCCTGGGAGCCTGGAGATTGGATTTAGATTACCTGAAGAAACTCAGCAAGAGTTATTTGACAAGAGGAATTTCCCCGAAGAGGCTTTGTTCGGATTATTGAAAGCTGTTACATGGCTTGATTCGGAAAATCCAGAAGACAAACTAGAAGAAGATTTTCCGGATCCCACTGAAAGAAAAGTCATATTGAATGAAGCAATGAATCTAATCCCTTCGGAAGATTCTCCAGTCTCATCGATTGAACTTTCGGGGGCTTATTTGCCGAGGAAGAAGGAAGTCAGACTTAACCCTCAGCATAAAGAAAGAGGGAAGGCGGTAATAGATAAGCTTAAGGAAGCAAGGGAAGAAGAGGAAGAAAAGGTAGAGGCTTTTATTGGCTGGATAGCTGAAGTTGATTACGCAAAATACCCCTTTACTTTTGAACTTCACGATCCTGATGACCCAAGGAAGAGAAAAATTGCAACCTTCCACTTTACAATCGATCTCGTGAAGGAAGTCCATGAGAACCTTGATTATAACAAAGAAAATCCCCGCAGGGTCAAAGTAAGGGGTCAGAGGGAAGAAAAAAGGATAGAGGCAATCTCTATCGAACCAATCGAGGAATCCGAGTAAAAGTTGGAATACCCTTACCCGCTGGCGAGGGCTTGGAGTACCGTAAACTTGTCAAGTAGCCATGCATTGTCCCAGTCGTCGTCAGCACGGTCCGGTGCAGTGGTATCCCAGAGCTCTGTCCATGCCTGATTGCGGATAGCACCCCCTATGTCGTACCAGCCTGGGGCAGCATCTACTGGTATGATCTTGTCAAAGCTGTAGTAGTCGTAGCCCTCACTACTCGTCAG
>DAOVCF010000042.1 GCA_030670165.1 Candidatus Stahliibacteriota bacterium
AGACCTCTCATTCAAACCGACCTTTACTGGGAGTTCTGATGGTCTGGAAGATGCTTTTGCTTGGGGTCGTTCAGGGTGTGAGCGAGTTTTTGCCCATCTCCTCGTCCGGACACCTCTTACTTGGGCAGGTGCTGCTCAGGGTGGAAGGCGGGCTTACCATACCCATATTCCTTCATGTAGGTACACTGATAGCAGTTGTTGTGTTTATGTCCCGTCGCATCGGCGGGCTTTTTGCCGATATGTTCAACCGGGAAAAGGAACGCAGGATTGCAGGGTGGACACTGATCCTGTATCTTTTTGTTGCGAGTATCCCGGCTGCACTGGTTGGGATTCTTACCAAGGACACCATAGATCGCGTGATGTACGGGCAGCCCTTGTATGTGGCTTTCTTCTTTGTCGGAACCGGTGCCTTGCTACTTGCAACTCGCTGGGGCAGAGAGCGTAATCAGACATTCGGGATTTCAGAGGCTATCCTTGTAGGCATTGCCCAGGCGGTTGCCATCCTGCCCGGATTCTCACGCTCCGGTCTTACCATCGCAACCGCACTTCTTTTGGGGATCGCCTCTGTGGAGGCGTTCGAGTTCAGCTTCCTTCTGTCCATACCTGCGATCGCCGGTGCCGCGTTGCTTGACTTCCTCGAACTGTATGGGACCGGGAGGATATCCCAGCTCGCTCCCTCTGAAGCGTGGGTTGTGGGCATAATCTCCAGTGCTGTGGTCGGCTTTGCCGCGCTGTGGGCCGTGAAGAAGGCGGTGGTATCAAAGAAATTCTGGTTGTTCAGCTTCTACTGCTTTGCGGTTGGCGTGGCCAGCTTAATTCTGCTTCTGGTGTTCCGATAGACCGTGTCCTTGATTCCTAAAGCAAAAGAGACCTTAAAGCGTGAGTGCGGAGCTAAGAAAGGCGCACGCATCGTGGTGGCTTGCTCGGGAGGTGCGGATTCCGTTGCCTTACTTCATTTCCTCCACACCCTCAAGGAGAAGTTGGGGATCGCAAAGCTGGGCGTCTACCACCTGAACCACGGGCTTCGGGGCGAGGAGGCGGATGCGGACGAGGAATTCGTGGCGAATCTTGCCAAATCACTCGATATCCCATTCCATCCCGATCGTGCCGACGTTGCGGCGTATGCGGCCCAGCACGGAATTTCCCTGGAGATGGCCGGCCACAAGATTCGCTATGCAAGGCTAGAACGAACGCTGGAATCAAAAGGATATGCCCTTGCTGCCCTTGGACATACGGCCTCGGATAACGCCGAATGGATACTGCTTTCTTTGATCCGCGGCAGGGCGGAGCCTTTTTTATGGGGCATTCCTGCAAAACGAGGTCCGTTCATCCGTCCACTTATACGGTGCACGCGGACAGAAATCCTTGCCTATTTGAAGAAGCATCGTCTATCCTTCCGCGAGGATTCGAGCAACGTCTCACTTTCATTTAACCGCAATCGTATCAGACACCGGATCATGCCTTTGCTTAAGGAACTCAATCCCTCCCTTGAGGAGACCATTTCGCGCACCCTTGAGATAGGGGATGTGCTGAACTCCTCGCTTGATTCAGAGGCATCCGAGCTCCTGAAGCGGCTCGTTGCAGCTAATGGCAAGACCCGTGAGCTTGACACCTTAGAGCTTTCGAGCTATAATTCAGTTACGCAACTTCGTGTGCTTAGGCTCTTTGCGCCCTGGCTTGGAGCAAATGATCTTTTGGGCCTATTGCCGCTGGAGGCTGCCAAAGGGACGCGTGAGATAGCGCGCGGCGAAGGAAAGAAGCTTTCGGCATCCTATGATCGGTTGGTGCTTGAGGATTGCAAGAATCGACCTTTATGGGAGCCGATGGTGCTGAGCGAGGAAAAGGATGTGTTAGTGCCGGGGTTTGGATGGCGCCTGCGCGTATATGCGGGCAAACCGGATGAATTCGCGCCGCGCGACGACACGGTATTCTTTGACGCGAGTTTTATCAAACCTCCATTCGTTGTCCGCCCCTGGCGTGAAGGGGACAGGATAGTTCCGTTTGGCAGGCGAGGAGAGGTTAAGCTGAAGCGGGTATTTAGTGATAGGAAGGTAGTACGCCGGATGCGTCGGTACTGGCCTTTGGTATGTAAGGATGATGAAGTGGTGTGGGCCGCCGGGCTTATACGTTGCGCCGCGGCCACTGTAACAAGTTTAACTAGTGAGTTGACGATTTTGACTCTCTTGAGAGGTGAAGATGACAAACAGACCGCCTAAGGCGGGTTCACGCAGACTGCGCACCGTTATTATCTGGAGCGTGGTGGGATTGTTATTTATACTAGGTTACTATCTGTTTGTTTTTCGTCCACAGCGGACCCCTGAGATCCCATACAGTGAGTTCCGTCAGCGGCTTGAAAAGCTTTCCTCGGCGACGATCTCGGAACGCCAGATAACCGGTGAGTTCCTCGCCGAGGAAACGGTTCAGACTGTGCGGCAAGAGCAGATTACCACAAAACGCTTCATGGTGAGGATTCCCTTTGATGATCAGAAGCTTGTAGAGGAGCTTTTAGCTTTGGGCGTCAACGTCAGTTCTCAGAACCGTGTCCAGTGGGCGAGCATCCTTCTGTCCATCGTTCCCTGGGTGCTGATTATCGGGTTCTGGTTTATGATAATGAGGCAGTCGCAGGCCGGGGCCTCCAAGGCATTTCAGTTCGGGAAGAGCAAGGTGAGGATCTCTACCGAGACCCGTCCCAACGTTACCTTTGATGACGTCGCAGGAGTGGAGGAAGCCAAGGAGGAACTGGAAGAGATAATAGAGTTTCTTCGGTCGCCGCGCAAGTTCAGTCGTCTGGGCGGCCGTATCCCAAAAGGGGTGCTGCTTGTCGGAGCGCCCGGCACAGGAAAGACCCTTCTTGCACGTGCGGTAGCCGGTGAGGCGAGCGTTCCGTTCCTCTCCATCTCCGGGTCGGACTTCGTAGAGCTTTTCGTCGGCGTTGGTGCGTCGCGTGTGCGAGACCTGTTCGAACAGGGCAAGCGTCATGCCCCATGCATCATATTCATAGACGAGATAGACGCTGTCGGGCGTCATCGCGGAGCAGGTCTTGGCGGGGGTCACGACGAGCGGGAGCAGACACTTAATCAGCTTCTCGTGGAGATGGACGGCTTTGAGACCTCTGCAGGCATCATCTTCATGGCAGCCACCAACCGTCCTGACATCCTCGATCCGGCGCTTCTGCGACCGGGTCGCTTTGACCGCAAGGTGATTCTGCCTCAACCGGACGTTCGTGGCAGGGAAGGAATCCTCAAAATAAAGGTTCAACGTATACCGCTTTCTGGAGACGTTGACCTTTCCGTTCTGGCACGCGGCACGCCCGGGTTCACCGGTGCAGACCTTGAAAACATGGTTAACGAGGCCGCCCTTCTGGCAGCCCGCCGTAACCGAAACGAGGTTACTGCACAGGATTTCGAAGACGCAAAGGACAAGGTCCTTATGGGTGCCGAGCGCCGAAGCCTGCTACTCTCTGTGGAGGAGAAACGCCGCACCGCATATCACGAGGCTGGTCATGCACTTGTCTCCCGCATGATCCCCGGTATGGACCCCATACATAAAGTTACCATAATCCCACGCGGCATGGCCCTCGGCGTTACCCAGCCTCTGCCCATCGATGAACGCAAGATATACCCCAAGGGGTTCTGCGAGGCACAGATTGCGTTCATGTTGGGAGGCCGTGCGGCGGAGGAGAAGGTCTTCGGCGACCTCTCCACCGGGGCCGCAAATGACCTGGAGAAGACAACCATCCTTGCCCGCAAGATGGTCTGTGAGTGGGGGATGAGCACCAAGCTCGGCCCACTGACGTTCGGCAAGGTCGAGGCGGAGATCTTCTTAGGCCGGGAGATGGGAATGCATCGCAACTACAGCGAGAAAACAGCCCAGCTCATTGATTCCGAGATTCGAGCGATAATCGAAGGTCAGCATAAACGTGCTCAGGGGATCATCGAAAAGAATGTCAAGAAGCTCAATGCACTTGCCGAAGCACTTATCAAGCAAGAAACCCTCGATGCGATGCAGATTGATGAGATACTTGGACTTACCAAGGGTCCCAGACGCAAAGCTGCTAAGGTGAAGACAACCCCTAAGACCCCTAAAACGTCCGATAAAAAGGTGTCGAGTTCGAGATCGGCAAAGGCGAGAAGTGGACCCAGAAAGGGTTAAGGCAGCTATCCGGGAGCTCCTTGAAGCGGCAGGTGAGGATCCCTCCAGGGCAGGGTTGAAGCATACCCCGCAGGCGGTGGCGGGGATGCTGCCGGAGATTCTCGCCGGGTTGGGACGCGATCCACGCCAGGTACTTAAAGCCTATACCGCACCCAACCAGGACGAGATGATACTCGTAAAGAATATGCCCTTCTACTCCCTGTGTGAACATCACCTCCTGCCATTCTTCGGCAAGGTTCATCTGGCCTATATACCCCGTGAGAACCGGATTACCGGTTTCGGCGACATAGTCCGTTTTGTGGATATCCTGACCAGGCGGCTTCAGATCCAGGAGCGGTTGACCACCGAGATCGCCGACATCTTCAACGAGGTTCTTCATCCTTTGGGTGTGATGGTGGTTATAGAGGCCGAGCACCTGTGCGTTACCATGCGCGGTGTAAAGAAACCCGGGACTTTAACCCTAACCTCGGCGATGCGCGGGGCGTTCCGACGGGCAAAGACGCGCGCCGAGGCGCTTTCCTTGATGAGGGGGCTGCGCCTGTGATGCTTTTGCGTCCGCTGGTGGTTGGTTCTTCTGTCGAGTTGGTACAGGAACTGCAAAGGGTAGAGGTCGACCCCTCCTGTATAGATGTATTTATAGAAAAAAGTGATTCGTTTCTTCTAAAAATTACGAGGCTTTCGACCCCGGCCGCAAATGTCCTTAAGCAGACCGCTATATCCTTTGGGGCCGACGCAGCGGTTCATCGCGAGGTTATAACCGGGAAAGTGGATTGCTCAGACGCCATCTTCATGGGCACCAAGCGCCAACTGCGGCGAACGGTTTTGGCTCTTTCCGGCCAGCCATTCGGTCTTGCCAAGCTCGAGAAGAAGGTCTGTGAGCTTTTGGATCATCTTGACCGAGAGCCTTGTGCGATCGAGATTCCCTCAGGCAAGTTAAGCTTTGATCACCCGCTCATCATGGGCGTTCTTAACGTGACCCCTGATTCGTTCTCGGACGGCGGCCTCTTCCTTGATCCTGATGTAGCCTGCAGACACATAGACGAGATGATCCAAGACGGAGCTGACATAATAGACGTTGGTGCTGAGTCGACCCGACCCGGCTCCGATCCGGTTTCCGCCTCCGAGCAGCTCAGGCGGCTTGCTCCGATCTTTGATCATCTTCAAAAACTTCACATCATTTGGTCTATAGATGCCGCCGATCCCGATGTTGCACGTGCCGCTCTCGATAAGGGTGCCTCGATCGTAAACAACGTGTCGGGCGGGGCAAATCCAGCCCTCTGGCAGATGGCTGGAAGTTACTCTGCCGCATTTGTGCTCATGCACATTCAGGGAACGCCCAGGACCATGCAACAGGACCCGCACTACGAGGATTTCAACGCCGAACTCTTCCGGTTCTTTTCTACCAAGCTTGAAGAGATCCAGGCCTCAGGTTTTTCGCGCGATCACGTGATTATTGATCCGGGCATCGGTTTCGGCAAGCGCGTTCATGACAACACCTCGGCCATCCGCAGGTTGGGTGAGCTGCGTGCCTTTGGGTCGCCCATACTCGTGGGTGCATCCCGTAAATCCTTCCTCGGTAAGCTCTTAGGGCTTGAGGTCAATGACAGGCTGGAAGCCTCTATAGCTTCAGCGGTTCTGGCGTTCGCTGGAGGTGCTGCGATCCTCAGGGTACACGACGTCAGACAGACGAGAAAGGCAATTGATGCGGCGGCCGCAATCCGTTCTGTCGACGGAACATCTCGATGATAGATGTACTCAAGCCCACGTTTATTGACTTTATAGACGTTGGGGTGGTGACGGTGATCGTCTATCTTTTCCTCGCGTTCATCAAAGGCACGCGGGCGCTTCAGATACTTATCGGGCTGCTCCTGATATTTCTTCTCTCCCTCCTTGCACGTGCATTCAACCTTAGTGCTCTATCCCTGATCCTTAATTCGCTGATGGCTATCTGGATCATCGCTTTCGTGATCCTGTTTCAGCCGGAGATTCGCAACGCTTTGGCAAGAATGGGTCGCTACAGGGTGCTTAGATTCCTTGTGCGCTCGGTTGAGCAGCTGGCGGTTTCAGAAATCGTCAAGGCGGTCGAGGAGATGTGCAAACGCAAGATCGGTTCTTTGATCGTCTTTGAACGTGACATCAATCTGGGGGAGTACGTTCAGACCGGCACCCGCCTGGACGCCACCGTCTCCGCACCACTTATAGTTTCCCTCTTCACCCCGCCGTCTCCTTTGCACGACGGGGCCTGTATACTAAGAAGGGACAAGGTTATTGCTGCGGCGTGTATCTTGCCGGTCAGTCAGGAGCCCTGGGTCGAGGACTACTACGGGATGCGTCACCGGGCCGCCCTGGGGATATGCTCGGTAACCGACGCGATCTCGGTGGTGGTGAGCGAGGAGACCGGGGGGGTAAGTGTTGGGATGGAGGGAAAGCTCTATTCGAATCTCGAGATGAAGGAATTGACAACCTACCTTGAGAAGGTTTACGCCAAGGAGGAAAGATGAATCAGCGCCGGATAGACTGGCTTGCAGCCGGCATTATTTTTATCGCAGCCCTGGTTATATATCTTTTGACCGTCTCGCCGACGGTGGCGTTCTGGGATGTGGGGGAATTCATCGCCTGTTCGGCGAACCTGGGTGTGCCGCATCCGCCCGGGACACCGCTTTACGTACTTATCGGACGTATCTTCTCCTTGATCCCGATATCAGCAGAGATCGCATTCCGGATCAACTTCATAAGCGTGCTTACCGCGGCGCTCTCCGCAGCCCTGGTTGTGCTCATAACGAGCCGTGTCACCCGTTCCTTCAATAAAGGCGAGCCTCCTGCAGAAAAGATAAAGTGGCTGCCGACCGTCGTGGGTGTGGTCGGAGCGTTGTTCACGATCTTTGCGTTCTCCGTTTGGGAGAACGCACTTGAGGCTGAGGTCTACGCGCCTTCGGCGTTTATAGGATTGCTTATCGTATACCTTGCGATTGTATGGCGGGAGCGTACTGAACGTGCAAGGCCTCAGCCTCAGAATCCAAAGGTTACTGCAATCCCCAAGGTGGACAATCGCCTGATGCTTTTGGCGTTCTACATCATCTTTCTTTCAGCAGGCATTCACCTTACCCCTGTGATGATGCTTTTTGCACTCATCCCGTTCATAATGATAGTCAATCACCGCTTGCTGCCGACCTTCTTTCTGGGTGTTCTGGGCCTTTCCTTCATGCTTTTTGAGCCCGGCTGGCCTCAGATTGCGGTTGTTGCCTTGTTTGCCGTCTATTTCTTTGTTCAGGCGGTTGGTTCAAAGAAAGGCTTTGGGCCGGCGTTCGTTTTCGTGGGGGCCTACGCCTTGCTTATTCTGCTCGCAGTCCTTAAGGTCGGACCGGCGATTTTGATAGCAGGGGTTGTTTTGCTTGTCATTGCCTTCTTCTATGCCGGAAAGAAGTATGACGTAGATCTGAAGTTCTTCCTCCTTGGTGCTTTGGTGCTTCTGATAGCCGGTTCGGTGCAGCTTTATCTCATGGTGCGTGCTCAGCAGCATCCCTCGATCAACATGGTCAATCCCTCCACGTGGGATCGCTTCATTTCGGTCCTGCGCCGCGAACAGTACGGACGCGCTACTATCCAGAACCAGATATGGCCTCGCAAGACGGTCGTTCATCCTGATACCGACCAGCCTACGGGTGTGGGAGTAATAGCGGGTCTCTTCTGGCAGATAGTGTTTTACTTCAAGTATTTCTTCTGGCAGTGGGGATTGCAGAATCTTGCCGGGAAGTCGGCGCTTACGGTCATCGCACGTACCCTTCTTGCTGCAGTCCCAGTAATCCTCGGCGTCTTTGGACTCTACTCCCTGGCCAAACGGGACCGCAAGCTGTTCTGGCTGCTTCTTACTACCTTCCTGGTCGCTTCCTTCGGCCTTGTTATCTATCTGAATATGCGTTTTGGACACACAGGTCCCCTGCCCAAGGGTATGACGGGCCTGCCTCAGGAGGTGCGTGAACGTGACTACTTCTTTACGTTCAGCTACGTCTTCTGGGGACTCTTCACAGGCTTCGGTATTTTTGAGATAGCGGCTTCGATCAAGGAATCTTTGCGCGAAAAGATAGCGTCTCGTGTTACTGCAATAACTGTAAGCTCGGTTGGAGCGGTGTTCGCCCTCCTCATCGGCTTTGTAAACCTTCCGCTGCTCACAAGGCACGGCGACTGGATACCGCTTGAATACGGTTACAACCTTCTTGCCTCATGCGAGGAGCCATCGGTGATCCTCACAAACGGCGATAACGATACATTTCCCTTATGGTTCGTGCAGGAGGTCCCATCTACCCGTTATGAGAACAACAAAAAGCCATACAAACACGGTGTTGTCAACGCCAACCTTTCGCTCCTCAACACCCCCTGGTACATAGAAAAACTCAAGCGCAAGGGTGCACCTGTATCCTTTGTTTACGAATCCAGGAACGAGAAGATTGCGCTTGTCCGCAAGGCTTCTCCATCCTCTGGGGCTCTCGTATGGGAGGGTTATGTGGTCCATCCGCCGATCAAGGAGCGTAGCTTTGAGTTCTCCTACGACACTCAGACAATCAAGGCGGACAGGAAGGGCAAGCTGCGTGATCCCAACCGCAAGGTTATAGGCAGGATCGAACATGAGACCGGAAAGGTGACCCTAAGTGTTACACCGTCGGATGTTCAGGGCGAGAAGGCTTACATCACGGTAAGCTACGGTTCAGGTGAGATAGAAAACCTGCCTTCGCATGTCTTTGTGAGCCGCACAAAGGTTGTGATGCTTGCAGACATCATGATCAGGGATATGATCGCAACCAACTCGGGCAAGGTTTACGCCGATTCCGAAAAGGTCGCAGTCTCCGGATTCTCTACCAAGATCCCGCTTGATTACCTGCTGCCCCAGGAGGTTTTCTCCGAGCATGTCCTCGGAAACTATGAAGAGAAGGTGATGCCCATATACTTCTCCACGACCGTATCCCCGGGTCGAGTCAGGGAATACGCCCCTTATCTTATTCAGGAGGCCTTAGTCTATCGTGTTCGCAGGGCTCCTGAGGAGGAGTTGACCCGTGTCCGGCCTGCGATTGACGTGGATCGTTCCTATGAGATTTTTACCGAGGGGTTTATGATGGAATCCATACTCGATCCCAGGGTGCGCCGGAGCAGTCAGACGCGTGGACTCTTCATAAACTACGGGATAGCGATGCAGGAGATAGGCCAGGGGTTGGTCGTTAGGGGCCAGGCCAGGAAGGCTTACGAGTTCGTTAAGATCATAGACTCCTTTGAGGTAGAAGAGCCTGTGCGCCGCGTCTTTCTCATGAACCTTTACGTGTTCGCGCGCCAGGCCGGTGCGAATGAAGATGCCGAGCGTTACTACCGGGAGATGGAATCCAAGGGATGGCTTGACTCGCAGTTCCATGTACGTCAAGGGATAGCTTACGTACGTTCAGGTAATATCGTGCTTGCCGAGCAGGAGCTCAAACGGGCATACGCCCAGGCTACGAGAGAGGATCCCCAGGGTTTCGTGAGTCTTGTCATGTTCTATCTTGAAACCTTGAAGGATTCCGCCAAGGCACGTGAGCTTGTGGATGTGTGGGATCAGCGTTTCCCTGGCCACGAGTTGAGCTTCCGACTGTATCTGGATTACCTGGGTGAACCCGGAGAGGCGCTGCGTGTACTTGAGTATATCATCCTGGCTCATCCCGGCGAGATGCAGCTCATAAGGCTGCGCGACAGCCTGAAGGCTCAATACAACCTCTAGGGAGAATCATGAAACACCTTAAATCCATAGCGCTTTTAGCGCTTGCCATAGTGGCAACCATAGGGATATGGGGGTGCAATCAGGAAGAGCCAGAACCCCTGCAAGTCATAAGCATTGAGTTATTCTCAACGGGTGCTGCTGGTATCCATCTCCCTGGGGCCTTAGTGAACTACCCCTCGCGTCTTTACCCTGTGGAGCTGGTTACCGACACCGCGGTTCTTAGCGTGGAGGTAGAACGTGTTGCAGCTCTGCTTATACGTCCTGACACGTTGGATTCGGTTCCTTCAGGTCAGAGGATTCGCTATCCTTTAGAGGTATTCAACTACGGGAACGGTCCTGACGTTCCGGACATCACCATTGACACTGGTCGAGTGGATTGGACTCACCGGCTTGTTGATAAGGACGGGATCAACGATCTTGCGGACACCGATTTTGACGGCATCCCTGATCTGGATACCTTGCCGGGCCTTGTCGGTGGCGTTCCTGGATTCGAGACGTTCTACCTTGACGTGACACCGCCCTACTGGGCGCTTCCAGATCTTTTCGATTCAACCATAGTCTACGCTCGCTCCTCGATCAACGACAGTGTATACGACAGCGCGATAGTGGTAACACGCACGCGGAACATGTATGAATCCATTGATACATTAAACCTTCGCGTACAATTCCAAGGAACCGGAGAAGCCTGCATTACATGGCATGAAATCTTTAGATGTGAACATCGTATCCATACTGAATATTGGGATATAGACACAAGTGGCATTTATACTTCTCACAGGGATTATTCACGTTTCACAATACATGACCATACGGTTTGGGTTACAGTTCAGGATGAAGATTCCACTTTGCTCGCTACCTCAGATACGGTTTTTGTCCAGTGGGAATAAATAATTAGGAGGTTATCATGATCCGTTCTCTTGCCGAGCTTAAGGCTGCGGCCAAGAAATTAGGTCCAAGGCGATGTGTTGTGGCCGCGGCCGCAGATCCTGTAACCCTTACCGCGCTTTCGGCAGCCCAGAGGGAAGGCATAGCTCAAGGTGTGTTGTGCGGGCCGAAAGATAAGATCAGCCAGGCCGCCTCCAAAGCCGTGGTCTCGCTTGATGGATTCGAGATCAAGGATTGCTCCGACGAGGAAGCGGCGATCGTTGCAGTCGAAGAGGTTAGTAGCGCCGGCGATTTCCTCTTAAAGGGGCATCTACCCACCTCAAGTTTCCTGGGCGCGGTGCTGGATAAAGAGAAGGGGCTTCGCACCGGCAGGGTGCTTTCGCACATAGCCATACTGGAAACCGCCTCTCTGGGTCGTCTCCTTTTGGTCTCAGACGGAGGCATGAACATAGCACCCGATTTGAAAACCAAGCTGGATATCGTCAACAACGCGATCGAGGTTGCGCATTCCTTAGGCATCGAGAAACCCAAGGTTGCACTCCTTGCCGCAGTTGAAGCGGTCAATCCGAAGATGGCCGAGACGCTGGCGTGGGCCGAGATCACCCAGATGGCCGCGCGCAAGCAGATAGCCGGTGCTGCGGTTGACGGCCCCCTGGCACTTGACCTTGCCGTATCAGAGGAGGCCGTTAAGATCAAGGGGGTCAAAAGCGACGTGGCCGGTCAGGCGGACGTACTTATTGTCCACGATATAGCCACAGGCAACATATTTGCCAAGGGGCTTATCTATCTTGGAAATGCCAAGGCATGCGGTATCGTCGCAGGCGCTTTTAAACCCGTGGTGATGCTCTCTCGCGCCGACGACGCACAGACCAAGCTCAACTCGATAGCCCTGGGCGCGGT
>DAOVCF010000203.1 GCA_030670165.1 Candidatus Stahliibacteriota bacterium
CACCCGGACGCTTGCAAGGAGCCTTGATCGTGAGCGCGCCAAGTACCGCAGCATCGATCCCCTTACCGGACCCCGCTCCGAGCGTCTCGCCTCACTCAAGGAGGAGACGTACTCGGTGGATGTAGACGCACTTTATGAAGGATTTGTGGGTTTTGCCTTCGAAAATCTCAATATCCATACCGCTGCCCTTTTCCTTATAAACGAGGAAAAGCTCTATCTTGCCGCCGTTCGTTCACGAAGCGAGACGGTCAATGAGAATGTCTCATTCGATCTTGGAGAGGGACTTATTGGCTATCTGGCGCGTGAACAGAGACCATCGCTTATAAACGATCTCGGTGCTGATGTGCAAAAGCTGGGCTACTATCACGGTCAGGTTCTGGTGCATGCACTTGCTACGGCTCCGGTTAAAAGTGACGAGATAAACTACGGAATCCTTGTAGCTGATGCAAACAGGGTTCTTACCCCTGCCGATCAGGAATTCCTCGTGCGTCTTGCCTCGCTCCTGGCGCGCGACATCCAGATCGCTCGAGCCTACGAGGAGCGGCACCGGGAGGCGCTGCGGTTCTCAGGTCTCTATGAACTGGCAGGTAACCTTTTGACCGGCCTATCCGAGGAGGAACTAATAGACCGAAGCGTAAATCTGATGCGCGAACTCTTTGTCCCTGATGCAGTGGGCTTTGTCAGGCTTCGGGAGAAGGAGGGTGTAAAACTTCTCAGATACGATGGTACAAACGGATTTGATTCAGGCTTCAGGTTCGACCCCGAGCGCAGTCTGGTGGCCATGGCGGCCAAGCACAAGGGTTTTCTAAAGCAGCGCGACATGACCAGACCGGGTCTGTACCGGCTTGGACCTGGAGAGAGACCTGCTGTCAACAAAACCTTTCTCGGCATCGGTTTTGAAGAGGACAAAAAGACCCACGGCGTTCTATGGATCGAGAAGTCAGAGGCCGATGCCTACAGTGAGCGGGAGGGCAAGATCCTGGGGTTCATCGCAACACTCCTATCCGCCGCATTCCTTAGGGTTCGTTACCAGGAAGAGCTTGCCAGGCTTGCGCGCATGGACGGCCTCACCGGTCTTCTCAATCACCGCTCCTTCCAGGAGGAGCTTGAGAAATGTATCCGGAAATCGGGCACGGTGGCGGTTTTCATAATAGATATAGATCACTTCAAGCGCATCAACGACACCTACGGCCATCCTGTGGGCGACATGGTGCTTTCCAAGATCGCCGAGGTTATAAAGGACAAGGGCACAGCCGCGCGCTACGGCGGTGAGGAGTTTGGTTTGATCATCCCGAACGTCTCCTCCCAGGAGATGATAGGTAAGGGGGAGGAGGTGCTTGCCGCGATCCGCCGCGCCATGGTGAGAATCAAGGAAGGAACAATACAGGTTACGGCGAGCATAGGCGGGGCGATCTATCCCAAAGATGCACGTACGCGCGAGGATTTGGTCCGCGCCGCCGATGTCGCACTATATACAGCAAAAACCGACGGAAGAAACAGGTTGGTGCTGACTGGTAAGTAAGAATCATTCCAATACCTATTGTCATTGCGAGGAGCGCTAGCGACGAAGCAATCTCATAAGCTTAAATTATATACGGGGATTGCTTCGCTCCCTGCGGTCGCTCGCAATGACGTTCCTTTCTCGGGGTCCCCGCGCGGATGCCTAGCGGTTGTGTGGGGTAAAGAGGTGTTGACTTTTTGCTCCTGAGACATAACATGTCTGCAAAGAGAAATGATGAGTGATGAAAAGACCGAAGAAAAGAAGCTGGAAGAGAAATCACATGTTGAACCTTGGTTGTTTGAACAATTCAATAAGATTATAAGTATCTCAACAACTCCAGAGAAGTCACGACCTGTTTTTGACGAATTCTTCAAATCGCTAACCTACGAAAAGTATCGCTTGAAAGACCCTACAACCGTGGAGTGGATTAAAAAGGTGGGAGCGAGAAAAAACGAAATATGGCGAGATGAATTAGCTAAAATCGCTACTTTATTCTCGACTCAAATGGAACCTGCTCTACCACTCAGTTTGTTTAACTCATGGATAACTTTGAGAGCAAGAAAATTTAAGCAAGACCTAGAGACAGTTGATTATTTCACTTTTTACTGTCTACATTCATTAAATAAAGAAGTGACGTGTAAACTTTTTGAAGCCACTGGAAACGGGATTGTCCCACTCTCTGTTGAAATTTGACAGCGGACCGTAGTTCATTGACCTAACCTTACTATGCGGCTTTACTTTTGTCAAGATCACGTTTTCTTTTACTTCCGCAAGCATCGTAACTTCGTGTTAAGGCCGCTACCAATCGGGGTATCTCCTGATAGTCGTTGATGCGTCGGAACCTTTTTTCGGCCTCCATGAAGCCTATTGCCGCCCAGCGCAATACCATCTTACCGTTTCGCCAGCGCTTCACGTTACGGGTGTTACGGGTTACGTGGCGAACGATGGACATCCCATCTTGTGGCGCTGACAACGCTGGATCACGGCATTCTTGCCAAAGGTCTGCCTTATCAC
>DAOVCF010000038.1 GCA_030670165.1 Candidatus Stahliibacteriota bacterium
CCATATCCAGGGTGCGGAGGTCGCCTGCTGCTGGTTTGAAAAGACCTTCTTGCCTGAGGTAAGATCGAAGCAGTGCACCGAACCTTCAAGGGTGGTGGCGTAGACCTTGCCCTGGGCGATAACCGGAGCGGTAATCACCTCGCCTGGTATGGCCTGAGTCCAGTACTGGCTGCCGTCCCGCAGACCCATGCAGGACAAGGAATGTCCCCCGCGCTGGTCAGGGTAGGCCATCACGATGCGGTCGTCCATTATCGCGGGCTGGCTCATTAAGGGATCGCCAAGCCAGCGCCCCCATATCTTCTTGCCTGTTTTCGCGTCGAGAACGTAGAGTATGCAGCTTTCCGTATTGAACGCCACATATCCCTTTGAGACCACCGCGGCGGTCGGGCCGTCGTCTGCGCAGTGAAAGAGCCACAAAGGCTTGCCGGTTCGAGCATCGAATGCGTAGAACTCGTATGAGCCGAATCCACCGCCCACATAGACTCTGCCATCAACCACAGCCGGGGTAGGCAACGGGAGTGAACGTTCAAGCTTCACCTTCCAGCCCTTGCGTTCGTCCCTGACGGTAAAGGTTTCTACGTCAAGCTTGGGACTCTGCTCCAGGCTTTCCATTCCATCGTCTATAAGATCCCCTGCTCCGGGTGCAACCTGGGGGGCCGGTTCGATGATCTGCATCTGCTGCGGCACGGAATCGCCTGCCTCAGAGTCCAAAAAGGCAAAAAGCACCAGCGGCAAGACTACTATCCAGAATTTACGTCGCATCACGCGGGATGCAGGTGATGTGTTGCGGGTGTTATCTCCTTGTGAGCGGAGTGTAGGCTCCGACCGTAACACACCATAATTATGAGAATGCCCTGAAGGGGTACGGGGGGTGTTACGGGTGTTACGGGTCATTACGCCTCCTTTATGATCTTTATATCCTCTAATACCCCCTAAGTAACGAAATATTCCCTAATACGGACAGAGTGACTTGCTAGTCTGCTTTGTGCGGGTCCTTCCGTGGACGGTAAATCTTGAAGAAGCCGTCGGGCTGACGCTTGAGGAAAACGTAGTATTGTTCGACCTTGGCTTCTTCGCCTACCTTATGTTCGACCTTAGCGCGGTAGCAGAAGAGCCCCTCGGCAGGAAGATCGTACATTGTCTCCGGACGCAGGCTCAGAACTCGCAGGCGCTCTGCTTTCTTCTTCCAGGTCTTGAAGGTCTTGGATTTGGGACGCGGGGAGAAGGCAGCTTCGCCGCCGTAGAAGTTGGGATAAGCCTGGCCTCCGGGAGCCAGAAGATCGTAGGCTGTTTTGAAGTCGTTGGTGTCCAAGGCGGCGTAGTAGCGCAGGATGGTTCCGTGAGCTGCACCTGAACCGGGAATAATGTAGCAGGAAACAACCGCGGCATCCAGTGAACCGGCCTGTTCTGCCGCCTGTGAGTATGCCCTTATGCGCGCCTTCTGGGGAGCGGCGTCTTCTTTCACCGGAATGCCCATCGCGAACTCAAAGGTATCCGGAGCCTTGCCAGGAAGGGTAACGCTGCGCCTGTCAAGCACTTCCGCGTTCGCGCCGTGAAGCTCGATAGGGAACATCCCTTGTGCCACGCTTGCTTTACCTGTTACCAGAACCCACGAGAATGTGTCACCCTTCGCAGGCGTGAGGATCTCTATCATCTCGCCGTCAGAGACGAACTTGGGGGACTCTTTCTTGCCCTTGTCCCCGCACGCCGAGAAGATCAGGAGAGCTACTATTGGGAGAAGTATTATTGCACGTTTCATGGCGTAGTTTATTGATAATTGCTCGCTCTGTCAAGCAGGGCATTGCCTTTTTATTACAGGTTGATACCCCACATACCTGTGATCTCGCCGGGATTCAATGCACTCAACACTCAAACCTAGAGTAAGCACGTATAAACGTGGTCATCTAATCCCGGTCTGGCACAACCTCAGGCCGGGGTCTTTTTTTTCCCCTTGTTTTAAGTATACTTTTCTTCACCAAAGCCTTGCCTACTTAGGAATGAGGCGTATAATTTTGTAACTGAATTAGGGATTCGATATAGAATGGAGGTAAACAATCAAGGGATTCTTGGCGGCATTCCTTGCGAGTGCATTGTCGGCGGCGATGGTAGCTTCTCCCTTTGATGGGATTTTTACCGACGGCTATGGGGTATCCTTATACATCACGCCGGAAGGCGAGCTGCGCACCATCGATTCGGATTGGGACCTAAACGACGACGGCTGGCTCGATTTAGTGGTAATCAACGAGTTCGAGTGGCAGGACGGCGAGCAGATCCATGACACCTACTCCTACGTTTTCTGGGGCGGACCTCAAGGATTTGAACGCACAAGGTGCGACTCATTTGCCACCCACGGCGCTGAGTGTGCAGCCCTTGCCGATTTCGATCGTGACGGCTGGACCGACATCGTTGTGGCCAACAGCACCTATGATTACTCTTATGTAATCTATGGATCATCAGAGGGTTACACTCATGCACCGCGAGATTCCTTCCAGGCAAGACCCAATCACGGCTCGATCTCGGTGGCAGATCTGAATCGCGACGGCTGGCTTGACCTTGTGTGGAGCAACTGGTTCGGATGGGGCGGAGGATATTCACGCATCTACTGGGGGAGCAAGGAAGGTTTCGACGTAGCAAGAACCGACTCCCTACCCACCGGTCCTGCTCATGGCAACGTTGTGGCCGACTTTGATTCCGACGGTTACGCAGATATCTTCTGGGCGGTTTACTACAAGAAGTACGATCCCACGCGCCGCCCGTCTTTGATCTACTGGGGAGGGGAGGACGGCTTCAGCCCTACTCTAAGGACTGAACTTGCGAGCGTAGGCCCGGGAGACGACATCTCGGTAGGCGATCTTAACAAGGATGGGCTTCTGGATATTGTGATACCTAATCACTCATCTGAACCACCACCCGCATGGACAACCTACGACTACTCCTATGCTTATTACGGTCAGGGGAACAGGCAATTCCGTATGGATTCCCTGTACGCTCACGGCCCCTGGGCATCAAGCGTGGCTGATATAGATGGTGACGGCTGGCTGGATGTGGTCTTTGCATGCTCGGCGGATGACTATTCTCTGATATACTACGGTTCGGAAAGCGGTTTCAAGAAAACTGATTCTTTATCAGTGAAGAGAGCCTCTTGTGCATATCTAACAGACTTCGATAGAGGCGGAAACTGTGATGTAGCTCTGGGAAGTCAAGGTCTTTCGTCGATGTACCTCTTCTACAACAGGGACGAAGGATGGGAAAAGTTATCTTTGCCTGCAAAAGGAGTGGATGCGGGAATCACAAAGGACCTGGGCAACCCGGCCACTCACAAGGATGAAGCTTGGTATATCCCGCCAGACATAATAGCGGTAACAGAATCAATGGATTCGCTGGCGGTTCTTGAGGGATACTCTATGCTTATTAACACGACCTGGCAAGGCGAAGGTTCACCCCAAGGCGCGGATGTAGAACTTTGGGTAAGCGCAACGCCAAATCCTGAAGGAGGGAACTGGAGTGATTGGATTAAACTCGACCCTCAAGCCCCTTATTCTATCTCAGGTCGGGCTTTTCGCTACAAGCTCTGTTTTAAGACCGGCCTGCGCACCTCCTTGGTCTTAAGTGGATTAAACAGCGTCAAGTTAGATTGGCGACTGGGAGGCAATCCCTTGATTATCCAGCGGACAGGACGCTATTTCGATATATCTCTCGATTTATCACTGGTGGAGCCAAATCAATCACTTAATATCTACGACCGTCTAGGTAGACGTGTACGCACCTTGCCTGTTAATTCCTCAGGTCATACCTACTGGTTAGGGTACGATAATTTAGGCCGCATGCTTCCAGCAGGTGTCTACTTCCTTCTCGTCCGTCAAGGAAACCAATCCTCATCTCACAAACTCGTGCTGCTTGCGGAGTAAATACAACCCTAAGGCATAGGCACGGGAGGCGGCGTATAGATCTCGGCGCAGGAAAGCCAGGTAAGAAGCATGAGAAGCGCCAGACCGCCCAGTATGAGCCCGGCTACAGACCAGATAATGCTCTTGCCCTTCTCCTGACGCAGGCTCTCTACACCTATGAGCACGCCGACAAGCGAGGCGGCCCAGGCAAGCCAACCGGCTATGTACCACAGTATGGGAACATCTTGAGTCGTCAACTGCTTAGGGCCTATGAAAAAAAATATGAAAGCAACAAGCCCTAACCCGAATGAAATAAGTCCAAGCTTAGGCATAAAACCTCCTTGGTTTATTAATAAAGAAGACGGAAAACCCTCACAAGTGTTGCAAACCTGTTCGACTACCCCAAACGCCACCCCTGCGAGGGTAAATCGGGCTGATATGGCAGGCATGCTTGTTGCGGCGCGCATGTGTCCTTTCTCATGTTGTTGTCGCCACAGGACTTATGGGGGGGGCCATGATTTTATATGATTGTCATTCGGCTAACCCGCTCAGAACCGGTGCGGCATCCCCTTGAAGCGGTGGCGGTGCACGAAGCTGGTCACGAGTGAGAGCTTGTTGAAGGCACGGTTCTTTAGCGCATCGAGCCATTTTAAGAACCCATCAGGCTTGACCTTGGCGCGGATGAGTGAGTCGGAATCGATCTGATAGACCGGGACTCGGATAGTAACGAGCGGCCCTCGCGGCCCGCGCCATGCTTGCGCTCCCACGGTAAAGCCGATTCTGTAGCCTGCACGGCGAGCCGCGGCAAGCACCCGCGAGTTGAAGCGACCGAAGGGATAGGCCACCGCAGGAACCTCCAACCCCAGCTGGTCCTCCAGCAGCCGCTTGGAGGCTTCAAGCTCCCAGATAAGACGATCTTCGGTGCAGCGTTTCAGGTCAGGATGGGTCATCGTGTGCGAGCAGATGCTCCAACCCTCACCAAGGAGCTCCTCGATCTGAGACCATCCAAGATGATCAAGACCGCCTCCCATGATATCCCACAGGTTTCGCTTCCCCACGTAACCTGCAACTATCGAAACCATCCCGGCCAGCCCGCGTTCCTTCATTATTGGATAGGCTTGAGAGTAAACATCCTCATACCCATCGTCGAAGGAAAGCATCACGTGAGGCCGTTCGCTATTGTTCCGGGAGTTAAGGTAGCGTTCCAGGTCTCCGGGTGCGACTATGCGGGTCTCGGCCTGGAGGAGATCAAGAACCTCTCTAAACCTCTTGGCAGGCACATTTGTCCAGACTATTCCTCGGCTGGAGATGTTGTGAAACTCAAGTATGGTAAACAACCCTATGCTCCTTTTGTCCTTTAAACCTTGGGTCCCCGCGGACAAAAGATCGCACTATCGGAACCTGACTGTCTTTTTTCACAATCCCTCTACGGATACGCACCTCCTGGTAGTAGTCTTCTACCATACCGGCAATCCGCTTCCAGGAGTAACCAAGAGCCTTCCTGCGCCCCGCTTTTCCTACCCTCTTCCAATCCTTTCGCCTCCTTGCCAGCTCCAGTATCCCTCTAGCAAGGTCTGCGTGATCGCGGGGCTTGACAAATATTCCCTCCTTCTCGCTCATAACGTACCGGAACGCCGGGATGTAGGTCGCTACCACTGGTTTGGCGCAACCCATCGCCTCAAGAAGGGTAATGCCGAAGCTCTCCGCCCCGATGGAAGGAGTGATGGACAAATCGCACCAACGGTAATACTCCGCACGCAGAGCACCCGTTATCTCACCTGCGAAGATTATAGAATCCTTGACTTCGGGAGCGATGAATCGGTTGTAATAGGGTCTCATCGGCCCTCCGCCAACCACCACGAGTTTTACGTCAGGGATCAGGCGTTTGATTATCGACATCGCCCCAAGCAAATGTTTCAGCCCTTTCTTGGGCTCAAACCGGCCCATGAAGAGGAGTTTGAGTGAGGAAGGCGGGAGCTCGTCTGCGAGAGCACTTCTGCCTGGGGAAAAAACATCGGTGTCCACCCCGTTGGGGATGATCCTATAATCCCCGGGGAAGAAACAGGACATGGTATCTTTAGCTACAGGAGAGACCGCGATTAGGCCGTCGTAGTAGCGGAAGAATTGCCTGTGCAAGGGCTGCTTGAAGATACGGTAAAGAGAGGACGGATCGTGCCCGGCGTGAAAGGTTCCCACCACGATGGTTCTGGGTTTGTCGTTGCGGGAGTAGTGCAGCACTGCCATGGAAAGCATGGGGGCCAAAGAGCCGTGCACGTGGATCACGTCGTAATGATTGTAACGGATGAGCTTTTTGATTCGTCCCCAGATACCCACCCCCGCGGTGATGCGGGAAAAGCTTTTATTGATAGGAAGAACCACTCCCCTGCCTATACGCACCGAAGGGACATCCTCAGGTACTTTGCCTGGGATACGCGATGTAAGGACCTCTACCTCGTGCCCCTTTTTTATAAGCTCCCTTGAGAGGCAGTACACGTGTTCACTTACCCCCCCCACATGGGGGAAATAGTGTTCACTGACCTCTAGAACCCTCAATCGGAATGACCCTTCTAGGAAGGGTAGTCTTTTAGGGCCTGGGCCAGGAGCGCTATTGCATCGCGCAGGGCGGCTTCTTTTAGAACGTACGCGATACGCACCTCGTTGCGGCCCGCGTCTGGCGAGGCGTAGAAACCAGCTGCCGGAGCGACCATGACCGTCTTTTTATCCTTGGAGAAATCGGTCAAAAGCCAGGCCGCGAACCTTTCCGTATCGTCCACAGGCAGACGCACCACGGTATAAAATGCACCCTCGGGCGTTGGGGCTACCACCCCTGGGATAGCTGAGAGCTCTTCGATAAGCGCCTTGCGTCTGCGGTCGTAGGTGACGATCATCGGCTTCATGAAGCGGGGCATGTTCTTAAAACATGCCACCGCACCGTACTGTTCCACGGTAGGCGGACACAGCCTCGCCTGGGCGAACTTGAGCATCGCACCCATGAGCTCGCGGTTGCGGCTTACCACAAAACCGATCCGGGCACCGCATGCAGAGAAACGCTTGGATATGGAATCTGTAACTATCACCCTGTCCTCTACACCGGGCAGGGTCAAAGCAGAGGTATGCTCGCGGCCGTCGTAGATAAACTCACGGTAGACCTCGTCTGAGATAAGGTAGAGGTTGTTTTTCTTGGCGATCTTTGCGAGAACGAACATCTCTTCCTTTGTAAGGACGGTGCCAGTTGGGTTGTTAGGGGTACATATGAGGATGGCCTTGGTCTTTCTGCTGATGTGTTTTTCGATCTCCTTCTGAGTGGGTAACCGGAAGCCCTGCTCTACCGAGAGCTTTATCGGGACCAACCTGACCCCAGCGGCTGCCGCAAAGCCGTTGTAGTTCGTGTAGAAAGGCTCGAACACGATGACCTCATCGTCCGGATCGGTGGTGGCCCAGAAGGCGAAAAGCACCGCCTCGGAGCCGCCGGTGGTGATCCACACCTCGTCGAGGTCTATATCGATCCCGCAGCTTGCAAGGTAGTCAACCACAGCCAGGCGCAGCTGGACGATGCCGCCTGAGGGCCCGTAGGCCAATACCGGCTCGGTGAACCTGTGCACCGCCTCGAAGAACTCGGTTGGGGTAGGGATGTCCGGCTGCCCGATATTTAAGTGGTAAATCTTGATGCCGGCTTTCTTTGCCTCATCCGCCAAAGGGGCGAGCTTGCGGATCGGAGAAGCAGGCATCATAACGCCCCTGCGTGATACATCCATCTTACCTCCTGGTTAGAGGATTGGTGTCGCGTTCCGTAATCGGGCCGACAAAACTCGTATGAAAGGGCTTTGAATCAAAAAGCCTGCGCGCCACATCCAGCACCTCGTCCT
This sequence comes from Candidatus Stahliibacteriota bacterium, assembly GCA_030670165.1. Taxonomy (GTDB): domain Bacteria; phylum Hydrothermota; class Tepidihabitantia; order B3-TA06; family B3-TA06; genus B3-TA06. The sequence continues at coordinate 7,754 of DAOVCF010000038.1, forward strand.
CTGTAACCTTCTCGAAGGCCTCAAGGGTCTCGGTGATGGTGCGGAAGCGCTGCGCTGAAAGCTTCCAGTGCCCCAACCGCATCATACGGTGGGAGAGACTCTCCATGCTCAAAAGCAGCGAACTCTTGGTAAGGGTCTTGGCCACATCGAGCTCGCCCTTATTCAGCCCCTTCCTTTTAAGGCGCGAAAGTTCCTGCTCCACGGCCCGGAACACCCTGCCAAGCTTGCTTTTCCCGGTGATAAAGTATAATCCGGCAATCCCGCAGTCCTCGAAAAGCTCAAGGAACGATGAGACGGTGTAGACAAGACCTTTGTCTTCCCGCAGGAGTGAAAAGAGCCGCGAGCTCATCCCACCTCCCAGAAGGGTGGCAAGCAGGGCGAGTGGAAAGCGTTCATCCGAGTTGGTTCCCACCGTTTGCGTACCCATGACCGCATGTACCTGGGTGAGATCCTTGCGGGTATGAACCATACTTAGTGGTGCGGATTTCTCCGCGGGCTGGGGACGTGGTTTGCGCTCGCCGCGGGCAAGCCTACTGCCTCGGGGCAGAAGCTCGATCAACTCATCCTCCTCAACGTCGCCAACCGCCACGAGGATAGAATCGGCCAGCGTATATTTCTTTCGATAGACCTCCATAAGACGTTCCCTGCCGATACCAGAAAGGATTTTGCGCCTGCCGATCACAGGATACCCAAGAGGGTGCGGGGCAAAACAGGCCTCAAAGAAGCGGTCGAAGACCGTATCCTGAGGGTCTTCTTCTACCGAGCGCATCTCCTCGTAGATAACCCGCTTCTCCTTGCGCAGCTCCCCGGCGTCGAAGACGGAGGAGCCGAGCATCTCAAACAGGAGTTTCAAAAGCGGCTTCATCGAGTCGGCAAGGCAGCGAACGGTTATACCGGTGATCTCCTTCGCGGTAAACCCGTCGCTTATTCCGCCGAGTCGCTCGATAGCGGCAAGGATTTCCTTGGAGGAACGCTTCGAGGTCCCCTTAAAGAGCATATGCTCGATAAGGTGACTTGTGCCGTTGGTCTTTGCATCCTCGTCACGCGAGCCTTGCCTGAAGAAAACCCCCAATGCCACCGAGTGGAAGCCGGGGATTCGCTCAGTGACGACGCGGAGGCCGCTCGGAATCAGGCTTTCTCGGATGGCTTCGCCGGTCATCACGTCTTTCTCCCCCGCGGGAACCGCCCCTGTCCCGGGAGCTTCGAGGCCGATCCTTCGTTGGGTCAAGATTAGTCGTCAGATCCACCCTGCCCTGCTCGTCAATCCCCTTGACTCGAACCTTTATTTTATCGCCCATCTTAACCACGTCCTCCACTCGTTCCACGCGATGCGGCGCAAGGTTGGAGATGTGAACCAGGCCGTCCTTGCCGCGGAAGAGCTCTACGAAAGCGCCGAAGTTGGTGATGCGAACAACCGTGCCTTCGTATATCTGACCGACCTCTACCTCTCGGATAATTTCCTTAACCTGTTCGAGTGCGGCCTTGACCCCTTCAAGCTTGTGCCCCGCTATGATTACGGTCGAGGTCTCGTCGTCTATGTCTATGGTTGTGTCGGTCTCCTCGGTGATCTTGCGAATCACCTTGCCTCCCGGACCTATAACCTCGCCTATCTTGTCGTGCGGGATCACGAGCGTTGCGATCCGAGGGGCGAACTCGCTGAGCTCGCTGCGGGAAGCAGAAATAGTCTTATCCATAACGTCCAGGATATGCATCCGGGCCGTGGTGGCCTTTTCGATCGCCTCAGCAAGGATGTCGACGGAGACGCCTGTAAGCTTGAGGTCGAGCTGGATGCCGGTGATGCCGTCACGGGTTCCGGCCACCTTGAAGTCTATGTCTCCGTAGTGATCCTCGTCTCCGAGGATGTCCGTAAGGATCACGTAGCCTGTGGATTCGAGGACGAGTCCCATTGCGATGCCTGCAACGGCCTTGCGCATGGGGACCCCTGCATCGAAAAGGGCAAGCGACGCGCCGCACACCGAGGCCATCGAGCTTGAGCCGTTGCTTTCAAGGATGTGAGAGTTGATGCGGATGGTGTATGGGAACTCCTCTTCCTTGGGGGCAAGCACCCTGACCGACTTTTCAGCCAGAGCACCGTGACCTATCTCGCGCCTGCCAGGACCGCGCAGGAAGCGAACCTCGCCTACCGAGAAGGGAGGAAAATCGTAATGCAGCATGAACGACTTCCACGCGTCCCCCTCCACATCGTCGACCCGCTGCTCATCGCTCTTGGTGCCCAGGGTAACCGCCGCCAAAGCCTGGGTTTGACCGCGTGTAAACAGTGCGGAGCCGTGGGTACGCGGAAGAACCCCCACCTGGCAAGAGATGGGTCGGACTTCATCCATACCTCGGCCATCAAGCCGCTTACCTGCAAGTACTCGATCGCGCACGTCACGCTCGATAAGCTTGTCCAGCACCGCAAGGATTATCCTCTCTGAGTCCGGAAACTCCTCTGCAAGCGCTTCCAGTATCTCCTCCCCGAGCTCCTTGTGGGCGCGGGAGCGTTCCTGCTTCTCGCGAATATCATCACAGACAGGGAGCTTTGCAGACGCTAAAGATTTAACCCTCTCTGTGATCTCAGCCGGCGCGCCTTCATCTTCAAAGTCCTTCTTTGGTTTGCCCGCCTTTGCGGCAAGCTCGCGCTGCATCTGAATCAGTGGCTTGCAAAGCTCGATCCCCTTGCGCATCGCCTCCACAACCGTCTCGTTATGGACCTCATTCGCCTCGCACTCGGTTATGTTGATCGTTGAACCGTTTGAAACCACGAGCATGTTGAAATCGCACTCGTCCAACTGGGCAATGGTAGGGTTAACTATAAACTCGCCGTCTTTGCGTCCTATACGCACCGCGGCGATGGGTCCGTCAAAGGGAAGCTCCGAAAGCATGAGTGCGGCTGAGGCTCCAGTAATCGCCATGGGATCAGGTTGGTTCTGCCCGTCGTGTGAGAGAAGGAACCCTATGATTTGAATCTCATGGTTGAAATCGGCTGGGAAGAGCGGCCGGATGGGTCTATCTATCATCCGGCTGATGAGAATCTCACGCTCGCGCGGCCGCCCTTCGCGCTTAAAAAACCCCCCTGGGATCTTGCCCGCCGCGGAGTAGTACTCGCGGTAGTCAACGGTCAAGGGCAGGAACCCGAAACTCTGTGCCTGCTCCTCCTTGTAACATGCGGTCAAAAGTAAAACGGTGTCGCCGTACTGGATGCGTACCGCACCGCTGGCCTGCTTGGCCAGATCGCCAGCCTCAATTAAAAGCCGCCGACCGCCTATATCGGTCTCTACTCCTTCCATCTCTAACCGCGCAGCCCGAGCTTCTTTACAAGGGCGTAGTAGGTATCCCGATCCCTCTTGTAAAGGTAGTTGAGGTGCTTGCGGCGCAGGTTGACCATCTTGATCAGCCCGCGGCGGGAGTGGTGATCCTTATAGTGTTGCTTAAGATGCTCGGAAAGAAGCTCGATTCGCTTGGTAAGGATCGCCACCTGCACATCGGATGAACCCGTGTCAGACTTATGGTGCTGAAACTTTTCTATCAGTTCACGTTTTCGTTCTTTCTCTAACGTCATCTTTCTTCTTCCTCCATTAATCTCCGTATTCTACCTTGGTAGGGACATTTGTCAACCGCTGACACAAAGATCTATACGCGAACCTGAACCTGCGTGCTGAGTTCGCTCTCGGAGCCGTCGGCAGAAATGGTTGAGACCGCAAAGACAAACTCGCCTTCGCTCGCGCTCTCTAGACGAAAAGACGGCCTGCCAAGAGGTGCGGCTGTAAGACGTGCCCACTGGCTGCCTTCACGTTTATATACGTGGTAAGATGGCTGATCCGGCTGATCGAACCAGGCAAGAAAGATAGTGCGGCCCGCAACGTGGGCAGCAATGCCTGATGGTGGTTTAAGTGGAAAAGAAGGCTTCGGGCTCAAAGAAAGGGTCTGGTTCACCTCCTGTCTGACCAGCTCACGAAGCTCGTCTCTCAGACGCGCGATGATCTCTTCAACCGGAAGTGCTGTGGGTTCTTTGAGTATCCTTTCTCCAGGTTCATCAACCCCGACCTCTGCAGGTTTGACCTCGGGTTCGATATCTCTAGGCTTTTCGGCTGCAGCGACCTCAGCGGTTGGAATCTCCACTGCCACGCCTTCAAGGAACCTGCGGCCTTTAGAAATCAACTCGGCGCATATCTTGTTGTGCTCGGCCAGAATGCCGCCAGGCAAGCCCTGAATCCCAAGTCTTTGCTCAAGGTAGGATTTCGCCTTCTCCAATAACTCTATCCGAGGTTCATCGAACGAAGCACCTTGCGAGGCAAAGAACTCCCGCATCATTCCCCTTATGCGGGTCTCAAACCTTCCCTGAAGCGCTGCGGCGGACTCGGTCCCCGCGCCTTCCGGGGCAAGGCTCTTACGATGGGTTGCAACGAAGCACTCTATAATCCCGTCACGTGCATCCTCGGGACTAAGCCTGTCGAGCGCCAGACGCTCCCGCAGTGAGGCCTCGAACGGACTTTCCGTGATCGCATCGCCTGCCCTCTCGTCCAGAGTCGCGGCAATCTCCTGGGTCAGCGCATCGGTGAAAGACGCCTCTGCACTCTCGACTCCAGCCGGGGCAGCAGCCTCGGTAAAATCCTCGGCTTGGGCTGGTGCCGCTTCAGGACCCTCCTTCTCAAATACCGACTCGCCGGCCTTCTCCAGAAGAATCTCACAGACCATATCGTGCGTTTCGTTTATCTCAGGGGGCAACTCGGTAAAGCGGAGCTTGAGATCCATCGTGTGCCTGATGCTGCGCAGCTCGCTGATCGAGGGGGCCTGGAAATCGCCACCGCGTTCGGCAAA
>DAOVCF010000196.1 GCA_030670165.1 Candidatus Stahliibacteriota bacterium
TCGCATCAACATCGGAGTATTCCATCAGCACTACAGGGAAAAGCTTTGGTCCTTCAACCGCCAGTACCCTCGTATCCTCGGATAGTGCAGGGAGTATGGCCTGATACCGGTTTAATCCCAGTTCGCGATACCGCTCCCAGGCCTGCTCCGAAAGCTTAACCCCGGGCCTTGGCGGCATCAACCAAAGGAATGCAATTATAGCCCCAAATAAGTGCATAGAGGTTACTTCTTCGGCTGCTCCTTCTCCTTCATGGAGCAACGTCCCTCGAAGAAAACATTGTCCTGAATCACAAGCCCCTTGCAGGTTACATCACCAATAAGGTTGGCGCCGGCGTGCATCTCCACCTTACCTTGTGAATAGATGTTACCCTCTATCCTCCCACCAATGAAAGCGTCCCTGCAACGAACATCCCCTTTAACGCGGGCACTCTCGCCGGCAGTAAAGGTGTCGGAGACCGTAATGTTTCCTTCAAGCGTTCCATCAATTCGCAGGCTGCCCTTGGCTTTGATGTTCCCTGTAATCACCGTATCCTTTCCAATTAAGGTATCGAGTTTTCCTTCTTTATTGCTCATATGCTCCTCCTTTGTATTCTCGTTTGAGGATGAAAAGGTTGGCAGGGTCTATTGGGGTACCCTTATGTCTAACCTCGAAGTGCAGATGCGGCGCACTTGAGCGACCGGTGTTACCCACATAACCCACTATCTGATTCATACTAACCCTTTCTCCCTTCCGCACTATGGCCGACCGCAGGTGGCCATAGAACGTCTCGTAGTACTTGCCATGGCGAATCTCAATGTAGTTACCGTAAAGACTATCGAACCCCACCTCTTCCACCACCCCGTCGGCAGTGGCAAAAACAGGATTCCCCTCCGAGGTTGCAAAATCAATCCCAGGATGATGCTTTGAGAAGGGACGGGTAATACGGAATCCGACCGTTGGTAAAACCTGGGGATAAAAACCCTCTATCTCCTCTTCTATCTGGGTGGAATCGAAATCGGATGTATCAAGGGTATCGGAGACTCTCTGAGGTATTATAGGTTTGTAGGCAAAGATGAGCTTGGTATAGTCTACCGTATCCGGGGCCTTCTCTATCCCAAGCATTATCCGCAGGCGTTCCAGTTCCTTCTTACTCTCTAAAAGCTCCTGCTTAACTTCAGGCAATCTGGCAAGGGCGCCCTCAAGCTGATCGGTGCGGTTTCGCAACGACTCCACCTCTGCCCAGTCGATGTAGATCTTGAGAGAAAAAACCAGCATGACAATCACACCCAACACAAATCCACCTATAGCCGAAAGGATCGCCATTACCGCAGAAAGAGAATAGGTACGACCGAAAGAACGGTTGGAGTAACTGGTAGAGATATGAATAGAGATTCTTTTAGGCAACTTAGGTGTCATTGATCCTTCTCTCTTGCAACAAGCTCTCCGAGGAGTTTAGACATAGCCTCACAATCTGAGACTGCAGCACGCTCTATCTGGGAACCACGATAGCGAAGTGGAATCCCTAAAACAAGCGACGGGATTCCTTTTCTGGACAGCGTATCGGCCGCACTTTCCTCGTCCCAGGCAAACCCTTTCTGAAGCTTTATACCGAGACCGGATGCGGTGCTCGTGACCTCATCTACCCATAGAGACGGTGCGACACTGTGCTGGGTACGCAGAAGAACCCCAGGCCCTTTGCCCACAGAAAAGCCAGCTTTCTCCTTACCGCAAACAAGTGGTTCGAGAAGATAGAGACGTTGGATCTTGAGGGTTTCAAGCGCAGCGCTAACGCCGGCAAAATTCAGATATCTCCCTGTATAAAAAACACAAGCGAATGACTGGTCAGCATGGACGTTTTTTGCCGCCTCAAGAATGGCTGCAGCACACACGCGATCGCCTAAAGCTGTAGCAAAGTATGCATCCTGCGAGAATTCGAACTCCGCGAGCGGCACAATGAAAGTGCCCATCTCGCCTGAATCTTTAACCAGGTTCTCTGCTCGGAAGGTCTTGGTATCCGGATCGATAAAGATACGATAGCGTCTGGCTTCCTCGTCAACTCCCCAGCCGGGGCCAAGTTTTGTATCCGAAGGCAGAGACCTGAGGTGTAAAAAACCCTTCTTGTCACGATGTTCAACAACCCAGCCGGGCTGATCAAGATAGGTACAGAAAACCGGGTAAGGCCCATCTCCCTTACGAGCGATCACATTACCCAGGGCGTCGGCAGTGACCTCAAGATTCGTTCCCTCGAGATGGGTCTTTACGATCCCAGCCACCTTTGATTCCCGGCCCGTAGGACCGAAAACAGCGCATAACTCTTGTAAGATCTTGTTCTTCACAACTTAACCTCTCCGAACCGTCCGCAGGCGGCCTTAACCAACTCTATGGTATTTATTATATCCTTGAGATCGGCCAATGCAACCGGTGAATGGATATATCGCGCAGGGATAGCAATTACTGCAGCTTTTAAGGCTTTAACACGAACCGCGGCGCCTGCGTCCGTTCCGCCAACCAGAGGACGCTTGAACTGCCAGGGGATATGCTCGCGATCAGCAGTATCTGTAAGAAGCTCAACCAACCTCTGGTTGCAGACAACCGTTCGGTCAAGGATGGTTATAACCGGCCCTTTGCCCAGAAAAGGCCTGCGTGCAACATCTGCGTCCGTAGGAACGTCGCAGGCACCGGTTCCTTCAAGGACGATCATGATGTCAGGCCGAACCTTAGCCGCTGCAATGCGCGCTCCGCGTAAACCCACCTCCTCCTGAACTGTCCAGACAAAGGTCAGGGGGATATCAAACTCGTGCTTTATCAGTTCAGTCATCATGTAGCACCCGGCGCGGTCATCAAACGCCTT
>DAOVCF010000032.1 GCA_030670165.1 Candidatus Stahliibacteriota bacterium
AAGCTGGTTGTGGCGAGATAAGGATATAGTCAAGAGAAGGTGAAATTCGGTAAGTGCAGTCTTTGGAGAGTGTCACCCGGTTTGCATCAGTAAGCAGAATCGCTTCAGTATTTCTTGACACCATCAATCTGGCACCTATAATCTAGCCTCATGAGTATAAAGATCTATGGAGCCCCGATACTGCGTTCCAAGGCCAAACCGGTAACCGAGTTCAACGCACAGTTCGAGCGAATCGTGGCTGAGATGAAGCAAAAGATGGCCGAAGCCAGCGGGGTAGGCCTTGCCGCAACTCAGGTTGGGCTGGATATGTCTTTGTTTGTAGCCAAGTTGGACGAGGAGGTGTATGCTTTTGTCAATCCTGAACTTACGCCGTTATCGACTGAAACCGAGACCACTGAGGAAGGCTGTCTATCCATCCCCGGGGTGTGGGTTGATGTCCAGCGCTACCTTAAGGTGCGCCTGCGCGCCCAGGATGTAAGGGGCAACCGTGTGGAGTTGGAGTTGGAGGATTTTCCTGCAAGGATAGTCCAGCATGAGGCAGATCATCTTAATGGGGTGTTAATCATAGACCGCATCCCGTCCGAAGAGCGGCGCAAGATAGCCGGACAGCTGGAAAAGATTCAACATCAAGCCTTATAACAGGATGGCGTGTTGATGCGCGCATTTCTGTTTCCAGGTCAGGGTTCGCAGTACGTAGGGATGGGTGCCGACATCTACGAGGCGCACGAATCCCTGAGGCCGCACTTTCACTTGGCAGACGAGGTAAGCGGACTTGAGGTTGCTAAAACGATGTTCGAGGGACCTGAAGAGACTCTGAAACAGACTCAGATCACTCAGCCTGCGCTTTATGTGCACTCGATCGCGGTCTACAAGATTGTGTCAGAGAAAGGCTTTGATGCCGAGGTCTTTGCCGGCCACAGCCTTGGCGAGTTTTCGGCATTGGCGGTGGCAGGGGTCTTTTCTGTCGAGGACGGCCTTAAGTTAGTCTCCAAGCGCGGAGCGCTTATGGCTCAAGCCAAGGAAGGAACTATGGCCGCTATCATAGGTCTTGCCGATGATGCGGTTATATCTATCTGCGAGGGGATCGAAGATGTCTGGCCAGCCAACTTCAACGCACCCGGTCAGGTGGTGATCTCTGGTTCTCCCGAAGGTATCGAAAGAGCCATGACAATTGCCAATGAGCAGGAAGCCAAAAGGGTACTGCCTCTGGCGGTATCCGGCGCCTTTCACACCCCTTTCATGCATGAGGCAGCGGGTGAGTTTCGCGCCTTTCTCAATCAATTTGAGTTTCACAAACCCAAGGGCACGGTGATTCCCAACGTGACCGGTGAGCCGACCGATGATCCTTCGAAGATCAAGGAGATGCTTGCCCGCCAGCTGACCTCGCCCGTGCTCTGGACCAAAACCATGCAGACCTTGGTCTCGCTCGGTGTTACTGAGCTTTACGAACTCGGTTCGGGCAAGGTGCTGTGCGGTCTGGCCAGGCGGTGGCTTTCCGGAGTCACTTGCGCTTCGGTGGGTACGATTGACGAAATCAACGCATTGATTGGATGAGGGATGCTCTGTCCGCGATGTAAGATAGGGATGCGTGAGGAGAAGCGTTCGTTTCACAAGAAACGCAAGTGGATTTGCCCTCGTTGCGGAAGGGTGAAGATGCAGAAGGTAGGCTCGAAGGGTGAGGCGGGGTCGAGAAGAAAGGATAAGTCAATAGAATAGGGGCGGCTAAAAGCCGCCCTACAAACTCTTATCGGGGTCCCCAAAAGAATACGAGGTATTCTTTTGGGGTGTCAAAACTTGCGGATGACCGTTTTGGCAATCTCCTTTAAGGTGTCGAATACGCCGATGCCCTGGGTGGCGACCGACTCGAAGTAGAGCACCCTTTCAGTATTCAGGAGTCCCTCCATCTCCGCGACGGTCATGAGATTGGGCAGATCGCGCTTGTTGTACTGCATCACGTACGGCGTATCGGAAAGCCTGAGGTTGAAGGTTGCTAGGTTATCCCTTAGGTTCTCGAGGCTATCGATGTTGTCCTCACGCCGCTCCCTCTGCGAGTCGGCAACGAAGATGATGCCGTCAGCACCCCTGAGTATGATCCGACGCGATGCGTTGTAGAACACCTGTCCAGGCACCGTGTAGAGATGGAAGCGCGTCTGGAAGCCGCGTACTTTACCCAGATCTACAGGAAGGAAGTCGAAAAAGAGTGTCCTGTCCATCTCTGTAGCAAGGGTAATCATCTTTCCCTTGGTATTCTGATCGAGTTTTCCGTAGATCCATCGCAGGTTGGTGGTCTTACCGCCTAGCCCGGGACCGTAATATACGATCTTTACGTTGATCTCTCGGGTTGCGTAGTTTATAAGAGCCATCTGGTGTTAGCCAAAAAGTCGGTCGAGTTCGTCTTCGATGTCCTTTGAGATGTCCTCGATCCTTGGTTCCTCCTCCGGCACAGCCTGTTCTTGGCTGCCGAAGATGTCCTCAAGTATCTTTGAAAGGGTCTCTGCGGCGTGTTTGACCCGCACGCGAACAAGACCCAGAGTGGTGCGTTGATCGAAGATTACGGCGATGATGATATTCCGTACAAGAGCCTGGAAGTAGAGATGATCGCGTTCGCCCTGGTGGTATAGGGTGTGGAACTGCTGCTCGCCGATGAGTTCAGCAAGTTGGGATGTAGCAGCGAAGTCAGCCGCCGCGAGCGTTGCAAACGACTCGAGATCTACCCTTTCGGTCTCGCCAGCGTTCGTAATCAGGTTCCCGTCGCGATCTACCAGAAGAACCGCCTTGGCGTCCGACTGCTGCAGGAGCTTCTCGATGTTCTCCTTGATCGCCTGGAATCCCGACTCAAACAGCTTGATGCGATCAATCAACATGTTTAGGCGCTGGTTGCCTGCTCTTTTCGCAACAGGACTTCCCACCGGCGATTGACCTTGGCCTGAAACTCCTCAACCAGATGTTCGTTGCCAGGCTTGAACAGGTGTCGGAAGCGCGCCTGTAGCTTTAGGAAATCAACCAAGGGCTTAGGCTCACGCGGCTTCATGTTGATTTTGTAGGAGCCGTCCTGCCACTCGTAAAGAGGCCAGAAGAGGGTTTCTACAGCAAGCTTGGAGATGTTCACGGTCTGATCAGACGGATAGCCCCAACCGGGAACGCACGGCGAGAGCACGTTGATGAACGAAGGACCGTCGGCGGCAAGCGCCTTCTCTACTTTTCTAATAAGATCCATGTAGTAACCGGGTGTGGCCTGTGCAGCGTAGGCAGGATCGTGGGCGATGACGATCTCGGTCAGGTCCTTTCGCCACTGCGCCTTGCCCGGTATCTTGGTCCCGGCAGGAGAGGTGGTGGTGTGCGCGCAGTAGGGGGTGGCGGATGAGCGCTGATAGCCTGTGTTCATGTAGGCCTCGTTGTCGTAGCACACGTAGAGCATCTTGTGGCGGCGCTCTATGGCGCCTGACAGCGCCTGCAGACCGATGTCGTAGGTCCCTCCGTCGCCTCCGAAGGCTATGAACTGGATGTCGTCCTTTATCTTGCCCTTGCGCTTTAGGACCTTGTATGCTGCCTCAATGCCTGAGACGGTTGCCGCCGAATTCTCGAAAGCGTTGTGCACCAGATTGACGTTCCAGGCGGTGTAAGGAAAGATGGTGGTGGCTACCTCCATGCATCCGGTGGCGATTCCCACTACCGTGGGTTTATCGCCTGCCGCTAACAGTACCTGGCGTATGGTGGCGGAGCCGCCGCAGCCGGCACAGGCGCGGTGACCGCCTACCAACCCTTCCTTGCGTTTTGATAGTTCTTTAAGTGTTGCCATCTTATTTCTCCCCGCGAACGCCGAGATAGGTTATTAACTTTTCAATCTTTCCGGTGTTGGCTACCTGCTCGATATCATCGTATACCCTTGCGATGTCGGTTAACTCTATGTTTCGTCCGCCCAGACCGTAGACGTAGTCGGTGATCAGTGGTTTTTCCTCAGAATCGTAAAGCATGCCCCGGGTCTCAAGGAACACAGGGCCGCCGAAATCGGCCATGGTGTCTGAGCGATCCATAACCGCCACCGCCTTGAACTTGCCAAGTGTGGCCTTTATCTGCTCTACAGGCAGGGGACGCCACATCCTCATGCGCACCAGGCCAACCTTTCGGCCTTGCTCGCGCAGGTCATCCACTACCTCCTTGGCGGTATCGGCGGTGGAGCCGGCGGCAAAGATCGCGACCTCGGCGCCCTCGGTCTTGTACTCTTCAACTGCTGGATAGTAGCGGCCGGAGAGCTCGGCGTAATCCTTTGCAGCCTTGTCATAGGCGTCAAGCACCTTGCTGAAGTCGTCAATCTGGGCTCGCTTGTGCTCGAAGAAGTAGTCCTGCAGGTCTAAGGGGCCGTAGGTCTTTGGATTTTCCAGGTCAAGTGCTGAGAACCGCGGCTTGTATTCACCGATGAAGTTCTGGACATCGGAATACTCCAGCACCTCCAATCGCTCCATCGCGTGGGAAAGGATGAACGCGTCGGTGGAGACGATAGCCGGAACCGCTGTTGCCTCAGCGGTCTTTAAAGCGATGATCAAGGAATCGTAGGCCTCCTGGGAGTTGGCGCAGTAAAGATGCATCCAGCCCGCTTCGCGTGAACCCATGGTATCCGAGTGATCGCAGTGGATGTTGATAGGAGCGGAAAGCGAACGGTTTACGAGAGCAATAACAATAGGGAGACGGTTGCCGGCTGCGATATAAAGGATTTCGTGCATGAGTGCTAACCCCTGGGAAGAGGTCGAAGTCATAACCCTGCCGCCTGCAATCGAGGCACCAACGCACGCCGAGAGCGCCGAATGCTCACTCTCAACCGCTACGAACTCGGTGTCCACCTCGCCGTCTGCCACGTAGTTTGAGAAGATCTGCACTACCTCGGTAGCCGGGGTAATCGGATAGGCGGCTACAACGTCGGGGTTGATCTGCTTCATGGCGTAGGCCATTGCCTCGTTTCCGGTTTTGGCTACAGTCTTCATTTCTCCTCCCTGATCATCTCGATAGCTGAGGCCTTTGGAGGGCAGATAGACGCGCATATGCCGCAGCCCTTGCAGTAGTTGTAGTCAATACCCGTGATTTTTTCATTTTCCACCTTTATTGCCGAGTCAGGACAGCTTATCCAGCATAAAAGGCAGTGGATGCACTTCTCGGAGTTCCATACGGGACGCATGCTGCGCCAGTCTCCGGTCTTGAACCGCAGGGACGTTGCCGCTTCATCGATCAGACAGCCCGCAGGTAACTCCTTCCAGTTCATTGGCCTATCGAACTTCATGCTCATGCGACCTCCACCTCGTCGTAGGCCTTTTTGATGGCCTTCACATTTCCTTCTATGATCTCTTTACGACCGCGGAACTTCTCGGAGAGTTTGGCCTCAATAGAGGCGAGCGCTGAATCCCACTCCAGCGCTCCAGTCACCTTAACCATCGCACCCAGCATAACCGTGTTAGGGACGTTGCGCTTGAGTATCTCGACCGCGATCTTGGTAGCATCCACAACGGCGACCTTTGCGTCTGTAACGCCCAGCTTCTTCTTTATAACCTCTGCTTTCTCCTGGGTGTTGACCAGAATAGCACCGCCTTTCTTGAGGCCTTCGGTCACGTTTATGGACTCCAAAAGGCTTGCGTCAAGCACCACAACGACGTCCGGATCGGTTACCTGAGTGTGAATACGAATCGGTCCGTCTGAGAGGCGGTTATACGCCTTAACCGGCGCACCGGTGCGCTCAGGGCCGTATTCGGGGAATGCTTGAATGTATTTGCCGGTTTCCATGGCCGCTTCGCCGAACAGGAGCGCTGCGGTCTTTGCGCCCTGCCCACCGCGACCGTGCCAGCGGACTTCAAAGTATTGTTGCATGCGACCTCCGAACAAGATTATAATAAAATTCTACGCTAACCGCTGCCATTGTCAAGCAAATAAAGTTCGTGCGTCAGTACATCGTTACTAGGGTGGGAGGAGGGGGGAGGCTGTGATGGACATACAGTTGTCAGGTTGGAGGTCGTGGAGTGCCACGATGGATCCGCCGCAAAGTTTCTTTCGAGACACTCGGCATTCCTTTGGGTGCACTAAGCGAAACCTCCTGAACGGATGATGGCCAGGAGATCCACGGTGAACGCCACCGCCCAGTGAAGAAACACGCAGGGCAAGAAACTCCGTGATCGTAGTGCAAGCCATCCCAGGGCTATCGCCGCAATGAAAGATCCATACGCCTCAAGTTCAGGCTTGCCTATGTGAAGCAACGCGAAGGGGATGGCGGTGGCAAGGATGGCCCAGTTACCCATCTTTTCCTCGAGCCCGAACAAAAGAAAACCGCGATTGAGAAACTCCCAGCCGAACATGTGCAGAAGGTGGATGCCTTCCCAGATGATAAATATCCTCAGGCTTGTCCGGGCAAGCCTGAAAAGGGGATATGTTCTCGCAAAGTCCTTCTGGAATACCGCGAATAGCACGAATCCAAGCATAATAGCGAAGAAGATTGCGGCATCGCGCCAGCCAACGCCTTGCCCCAGCCTGAAGCCGAAGTCGCGGAAACGGTGCTGCGGGAAGGTCTCCTTTATCTTGGGCCAGGCGATGGAGATTAGTCGAAGCATTAGGATTATTACAACGGGCAGAAACAGGAACCACAACCCGTCCACGGCCATCTTTTCCGGCAAACGGAACTGGTGCTCGAACAGGTTAAACCGGAAAAGCCTGCGGTGGTAACGGGGGAAGATCAAAACAAAGCTGTATACGGCGCATACCACCAATGGGCCGGCAGGCCTGAGAAGTTTCTTGAACTCTTCCCAATAGTAGGGAAGAAACCTCTTAGACGTGGTGGAATTCAAAGTGACTTTCTCCACAGGATCAACCTGGCTCCTTACTAATGCCTTAGAAGAAGCGGAAGCTGATCTTGCTTGAGATCTCGGCGGAGAGGCCTTTCACCTGCGTGGAGTGGTTTAAGACCAAGGTGTTCGAGATCACGAGGTGGTCTACTATCAGGTATTCGAACCGTCCGATCAACTGGTTGTGCAGGGCAAAGCGGTAGTCTTCTGGTTCTTCCGGCCTTGTACGGTCAACATTCAGCTGGTAGGTTCCGACGATATCGACCACTGAGCTTACCTCGTAAAGAACTGAAAGCAGCAGGCTTGCGTGTATTTCCTTACCGAACTTCTCGCCGGTGAAGGGTAAGCGCAGGTTTGACTTTTCAATGAGCTGGCTGCGAAAACCAAGGGGATGGGCAAAGTCAAAAGCCAGACTGGCGAACGCGGCGCGGCCGTCAGTTTTGTATGCGGGAAGCAGATCGTAGCCTACCCCTAGGTTTACTTCATATCCGTAATAACGCGGGGAGATGTATTCCTCAAGCACATCCGTGATGATCAGGGAACCTGCGCTGCCCAACTCCCCGTTATGCAGGAGATTGGACTTGTTAAGAATGCTTTCAAGTGATTTGTAGTACTCTCGTTCCCAATAGTAGTGCCTCTCTTTGTAGGTTCGTTTGGCTTCCGGTGCCAACTTTCTTGCGAAACTCATTAATGTTCCCAGGGGCAGGCTATCGAGTAGTACGCCTTGAGCCAGCATTCCTTCTTCGATTCGCAGAGCACGGACGAGCGGGGTGGCGCTGACGAATCGGCCGTAACCCAAACCGATGATGGCTTGTGTCGCAGGATAATCGTAGGTGGTCAGCACGTCGCCTTCCAGTTTGGCGAAAGCCAGGAAGTCCTTGCCGGATATGAAATACCTGTTGTATTTCGCCCCCCACCGACTCTGGTAGCTGATCTGTCGAGTGCTGTCTGTAGCCGATGTATCGCTATCTAAGGTATCCTGCTCAAAGTTAACGCTCAGGTTGCCGAAGAGGTTGACGTTGTAACTCGAAGGGAGTGTGGCACGGAACCTTTCGAAGTTGAGGGAGACGTTCCCAAAGTTAGAAACAACATCACCTCCAGTCATACCGAGATGGTAGTTAAATCCAGTGGAGATGACCTGAGCACTGCTCTGGTCCACATCGTACTCGGTTAGTTTCAGAGCGAGCAATAGGCAGGGAAGCAACACTAGAACAACCGTTATTCTTTTCATGCATCCTCCTTGGTGGGTGAAGGATTATACGAATGAGGTAATCGCTGTCAAATAACCTGTAAGGTTCAGCCTGTCCGATACCTAATCGCTTGACTCTTATCAACTTAGGGGTAAACTTTATTGTATGTTGAGCCTTATTTGTCTCGTGGCCGCACCGTTAGAGGTTCAGCTATCTCGAGAGACGCTGCATCAGGGAGAGATTTGTTACCTTTCGGTGCAAACATCCGAGCAGGGGTTGCTTTCCCTTTCCTACCGCGGTGAGCCCTATCCTCTGATTCCGTGGGACGATGGCTTCGTATCGCTTATCGGTACGTCCTACAAGACATCACCTGGATGTAAATCAATCCGAATCACCTTTTCTCAAGGATGGAACACTGAGGTATTCGACACCGCTATCCGTGTGGTTCCTGCAGAGTTTTGCAAGTCGGTTATTACCTTGCCTCGCTCCAAGCAGGGTACAATAGATACCTCAAGGCAGCGCCGCAAAGCCGAGGAGTACGAGGCGGTAGTCGAAGCGATCAACGCACCGTCTGGGGAATACTACTCAATTTTTCCTGAGATATTTCCTTGTCCTAAAAAGATATCCGGCACATATGGTGACGAGCGCTGGACAGGAGGCCGCAAGCTCTGGCATCATTCGGGCCTGGACTTTGCAGTGCCCAGCGGAACCACGATCCTTGCACCCTGCCCGGGCAAGGTTGTGATGGCGCGGGACACCTTTATTCGTCAAGGGACTTTTGTTATCCTTGATCACGGAGCCGGATTAAAGACACTTTACTATCACATGATCGAGAGGAACGTTGAGGAAGGAGAGGTTGTTCAGACCGGTGACACGCTGGGATTCGTTGGTTCAACAGGCCTTGCCACCGGACCTCATCTGCACATGAGCGTCTACATTAACGGCATACCGGTTGATCCGTTGTTCTGGCTTGAACGAAAGGAGCCTTTTTGAAGAAAAGCAAACGCCTGTGGTCGATTCTCGCGGTAGTTGTCGTAGGTGTAGCCCTGGGCGTAACAGGTATAGTGCTCGCCTCAACCGGTGTGGTCGGAAGGGTGCAGGATGCCTCCGTGTCCGTAACCGACACCTTACCCCCTCCCCGTACCGTAACCATCGCGGCGGTTGGCGACATCATGATGGGAACCGACTATCCTACACCAAGGCTTCCCCCACAGGACGGTGCACTCCTTTTCGCAGACGCCGCCCCAATCCTGCGGGCGGCCGACATCTCCTTCGGCAACCTTGAAGGGCCGATCACCCGATCCAAAGGATGCACTAAGAAGATGGGGTCTGGTCGCAGCTTTGCTTTCCGCTGTCCGCCAGGGCTAGCCAGAAACCTGGCGACCGCAGGATTCGATGTGATGAGCCTTGCCAATAACCACGCACGGGACTTCGGCTATGCAGGGATGACGGAGACTAAGAAGATATTTGACAGTCTGGGAATTCAGTACTCGAGTAAGCAAGGCGAGGTTGCAGAGTTCGTTATAGACAGCCTTAAGATCGGCCTGATTGCCTTCTCCACAGGTTCACCACCCCGTTCCATCCTGAGTATCGAGATGTGCCGCAAGGAGGTCGAGGAGTTGGCACGTCGGTTCGACATCCTCATCGTAAGCTTCCACGGGGGTACCGAAGGAACCAAGGCCCTGCATACCGAATACAAATTCGAGAACCTTTACGGCGAGCCGCGCGGTAACGTTATCGAGTTCGCGCATACCATGATTGACGCAGGAGCCGACCTCGTGATCGGTCACGGGCCGCACGTCCCGCGCGGGATGGAGGTCTATGAGGGCAAGCTGATCGCCTACAGCCTTGGAAACTTTTGCACCTATCGTTGCATGCAGCTTACTGGAGAACTTGGCTACGCTCCTCTTCTTGTTGCCGAGGTGGATTCTATCGGCAACTTCCTGCGCGGTGAGATTCACTCGTTCCGCCAGTTCCCTCCGGGCGGGCCGACAAAGGATACCACCGAGGCGGTTTTCAATCTAATGCGGTCGCTTTCAGTCACTGACTTTGAAACTTCAGCCCCCTCTTTTTCCGAAAACCTCTCGTTCTACCCTCCTGCAGACTCAGGTCTTTCAGTCGAAGAGATCGAGGCCGTGCGTGATTCACTTGACGCCTTGAGCATAGTTGAACCGGATACAGCAACCCCTGAGGTTACGGAAAGCGTGGATTCCTTCCTTACAGTCATTCAGGAGGAACAAGATACCTCAGATGTATCTGATGAGGATTTACCCCATGCTACTTCATCAGCGCAAGTTTCCAGTACCCCTGAAGATGCGGACCCGGTTGCGGTCCCGGAACCTGATTCAGCTAATCGGTCTGAGGGTGAGTAACTTTTAGTTTGGTGATTTCCCAAGATTCTATCCTTGTGGTAGGGGGAGGATTGGCCGGGTCGTCCGCCGCACTTGAGGCGGCAAAACGCAGAACTCGAGTAAAATTATATGAAATGCGACCAACTAAGAATACTCCAGCCCATACCACGGATAGGCTGGCCGAGCTGATCTGTTCGAACTCGCTTGGTTCGCTTCGTCCCACGCGGGCGCAGGGACTCTTAAAGGAAGAGCTTAGACTCCTCGACTGCGAGCTTCTCAAGATCGCTGAGGGTTGTGCGGTTCCTGTAGGCACCGCGTTGACGGTCGACCGGCAACGCTTTGCGTCTGAGGTTACCCGAAGGATCGAGGAGAATCCGTTGATCGAGCTCATAAGAGAGGAGGTTGAGGAGATACCGGAAGGGTTAACGATTCTCGCAAGCGGTCCTCTGACTTCTGAGGCGCTCACCCGATCCATCAAAAAGTTCTGCGGTGAGGATTTCCTCTACTTCTACGACGCGGTGGCTCCGATAGTGAGCAGGGATTCGTTCGATCTTTCCAAGCTGGTTCAAGCATCACGCTACGATGCAGGCGAGGCCTGGTTCCTCAACGCATTCATGGACAAGGAAGGGTATCTGGATTTTTATAACGCACTTATCGCGGCCCAGCAGCATCCTATTCATGATTTTGAGGATCGCTTCTTCTTTGAAGGTTGCCTGCCCATTGAGGAGATCGCGAGAAGGGGGGAGAGGTCTCTGGCGTTTGGACCATTACGTCCAACAGGTTTTAAGGATCAGGATGGCCGAAGACCATACGCAGTCGTCCAGTTGCGGCCCGAGGATAAAGCAACCACAATGTATAATCTCGTCGGTTTCCAGACTAATCTCAGAAACTCCGAACAGGAGCGGGTGTTCCGTCTGATTCCAGGGCTTGAGCACGTACAGTTTCTGCGCTACGGCCGGATGCACCGCAATACATACATCGAGGCCCCCAGGCTGATTGAACCCACCCTGCAGTTCCGCAAACGGCACGATCTTTTTATCTGCGGCCAGCTTTCCGGTGCTGAGGGTTATCTCTCGGCAATCGCCACCGGGCTTGTGGCAGGCTTGAACGCATCACGGTTGCTTAAAGAAATGTCTCCCCTCGAATTCCCGCAGGAAACCATGCTTGGTGCGCTGCTCACCCGTCTTGCAGGCAAGGGTGAATACGCTTCCCTTGCCGATCGCTTTACCCCGATAAAGCCTATCTTTGCCCTGCTTCCTTTACTCTCGCCTGAACCCAAAGGAAAAGAGGTCCGCCGCAGGGTCTACGTCGAGCGCAGCCTGGAGGCTTTGAGGGGTTTTCCAAAAAGCCTCGACTGATTTCTATCTCTTTAATTCGCAGATTATCTCTTCTACTTTGAGTTCAGTGAACGGAGCCCCGGTGGTTTCTTTGAACTCCGTTTCTATCTTTTTTGAACAACCTTCAAGTTCCTGCGCGCGCGAACGACTCGCTATTGAGCAACCTCCTCGCCGCGAGAATTTCAATAAAGATTCGTAAGGCTTGTCAGAGGTATAGCGCTCAAGGGTGTAGCGTGCAACGAAGGCACCGCATTCGGAACAGCGAACATACACCCTGACAGGGCAGCCCGGTTCGACACGTACCAGATTCTCGGTTTTCCTTGACCTGCATTTGGGACAGGTCTCTATCTTGACGGCAAAAGACATACGATCTCCTCTTAGATTATGCCCAGGCTAGGCCAGATAATCAAACCAAACATCAGAATGACGCCTATTGCGATTACGGCCACGATTATGCCGGTGCGGAACATGTGCTTGACCTTTAGGAGTCCTGAGCCGAACGCGATGGCGTTTGGTGGCGTGGAAACTGGCAGGAGCATTGAGGCTGACGCGGCAAGGGCCACACCGACAACAAGACTGTTACTTCCTTCTGCGAACCCCATGGCCAGGGGAACGATGAGGGCAGCAGAAGAGGTATTCGATATAAAGTTGGTGAGAACCACGGTGAGCAGGATGAAACCAACAAACAGAGCCACAGGTGGCAGCCCCTCCATACCCAGAGACGACACCAACCACTTGTCCAATCCGGATACTGCCACCGCTTTTCCAAGCGCGAGTCCGCCACCCATAAGTATCAAAACGTCCCATCCCAGTGAACGGAAATCCTTGCGTCCCAACAGCCCCAGTGAGAAGAAGACAAGTGCGGGCAGAAGTGCCACTATGGCGTCCGGGATCCCGTGCAGCTTGCCTGAGAGCCAGCCTGCAACCGTTACCAGCAGGGTTGCAAGAACTATCCACTCCTTCCATCCCAGCTTCTTGGCCTTGTGAAGGGAGAAGGAAAGCGCCTTGGTTTTTGGACGAAAGAGGATCAGGATGAGTATCCAGGCGAGCACAAGCAGGATCAGCGTCGCGGGTAAAGCAATCCCCATCCACTCCAGGAAATTTATCTGTACACCTGCGTCACGCATGGCGGCGATGGCGATGGCGTTGGGTGGTGTCCCTATGGGGGTAGCCATTCCTCCCAGGTTGGCGGAGAAAGGAATACACAGAAGAAGCCCGATCCGCATGGGGTCTTTTTCATCTATGGAACGTATGAGTGGAAGTGCGACCGCGATCATTAAAGCGGTTGCCGCTGTATTGGACATCCACATCGACAGAAGTGCAGTGACACCCATGAAACCCGCAAGGATGGCTGCTGGTTTTTTGCCTACCCTCCTTAAGATTGCGGATGCCAGAACCGAATCCAGGCCGTAGCTCTCAAGGCCTCTGGCCAGAACGAATCCACCCAGGAACAGAAGAATCACGGGTGAGAAGAACGGCGCGAGGAAAATCTTGTAGTCTGCGACGGGAAGATGTTGAGCTACGAAGATTGAAAGCAGTGCTGCGATTACCAGGGAGGCGATGTATAAGGGTAT
>DAOVCF010000029.1 GCA_030670165.1 Candidatus Stahliibacteriota bacterium
TTTCTCATCTGGCCTATGATAATCTTAATACAAGGAATGTCAAGCCCTTTCCCCTAGAGGATCCCCTGGGGCCCAAAATATAAGGGGCCTTGCGGCCCCTTTATAATTCAAGTTGGCAGTTAATCGTCAATCCAGGATAACCAGTTTATTTACCTGGTTGTGTCCGGCAGCAGTAGCTCTGAGGAAATAGGTCCCGCGAGGCAGGGTCCCAGCTTCGAGGGCAATGTAGTGAACACCGGCTTCGAGGGCGCCGGCGTAAAGGCTCTTCACCTTGTTGCCGAGTGCGTTGTACAGCGAGAGGTTAACATCCGCAGGTGCGGCCAGCGAGAGTTCTACGAAACCTTGCTCACCGATAACGGTCGGCGCTTTCAGGGCGAATGGCAGGTTTCTAAACCCTTCAACGACCTCTGTAGTCGTGTCTCCAAACGCAATTACTGCGGCTTGGTATATCTCCTTGTCTATTCCCTGCACGAAGCAACCGAACTCTATGTTCTCGTCTTCTGTAAAGTTAAACCACCCTTCATCAATAGTGAAGTCACAAGTGAGGGTGGTATCGGCCCCTGGGTTAAGGGTGATATCGGTGCCCCAAGAATGAGGTAAGAGGGTGCGTTCCACCCAATGCAGGCTGTCCAGTCCCTTCCAGCTGTAGGGGATGTGAGACTCGGTTACGGTAAAGATAGTCTTGCCCGACACGGACTCGCTGCTTGTATTGGTGATAACTGCTTGAATGGTTCCCGTTGTTGACTGCAGCTTGTTAATCTCCTGGGTGAGGTTTATCTCGAGGGGCGGCTCTACATTAGCCCGGATGTTGTATTTTGAGTTGTAGACAAAGAAGTTACTGCTACTCGCTCCACCACCACCACCGTAGACTTCGACGCCGTCGAAGATCGCGGTAGGATAGCCTTGGACAATACCGCTCCCGTAGAAACTTTTACGCGCGACTGCCTCTGGGTTGTCGAAAGGATCCCCGTAGGCGCCAGGGTGATATTCAACTACGAGGAGCTTACCAGAATGTTCCTCATTTAGGTCTTCAGCGCCATTGGCAGCGGCCGGACAGTAACCACATCCGGTGCTTGTGAACATCTCAAGCACTACCACGCGATCGGCTGCAAATAAGGTGAGCGGTAAGGCGATGAGTGCCGCAACCAGTAAAAGGGTTTTCTTCATTGCTACTATCTCCTTTCTCCGTTCTTGGGAACGGAGTTTTGGCTAAGTTATGAGTGAACCGGGTCTTTGGACCTCGTTCACTAGCGGAAAGCGGCCCCATTACGGATACCAGGGCGGCCTGCAGGATTTCCCTTGGGCTGCTTTGAACAAAGTATCCCAGCTCGCAGTTCACCGGGGTGCCGGTGGTGAAAGGCCATGAAGGGTTTATCACGAAGCTGCGTTCAAGAACAACGGTGTCGCCGGACTCAATGGTTATCTGTTCACCCGCGGCGTCTGGCAGCATGTCGCGCTCCGCTGCGATCATTAAGGCGAAGACACCCAACAAAAGGGCCAGGACTTTTTAGCCACATCTAACCTCCGGCCTTTAGAGTTAACTCATAGATTGTAGCCAAAATCTTAGTTTGTCAAGCCCTAAAATCCTCCTTTTCGCTTGCAGGTGCAAGCGAAAAGATCGGGGTCCCCACGGTTTTACGAAGTAAAACCGTGGGGTGTATTTACCTTGACATCGGCCATCTTCTCACTAATCTTAGATGGTAAGACACGAAGGAGGTCCGCCATGAGCATGAGGCTTACAGGACGCCGCGTCGAGATTTCCCCTCAACTCAAAGATTATATAGACCGCAAGATGGCGAAGCTTGACCGCTACTCGTCGCACATCGTTGACTCGGAACTCATCCTTTACCATGAGAACAACTTCGCCTGGGCCGAGGGGATCCTCTACCTTAAGAACGACAAGATAACGACCCGGGCCAAGGCCGACACCCTAAAGAAGGCGGTGCATGACCTTACGGATAAGCTCGTGAGGCAGATGGAGCGTTTCGAGGGTAAACATCGCGCCAAGATCAAACCGCGGCGCTCTCCCCCAAAAAGCAAGGAGACAGCCAAGCCATGAGTAAACCCAAAAAGCTTTCGGTTGCCGAACTGTTTGAGGAAAAACACAGAGAGCTGAAACTGAGTATGATTGCGGGCAAGCAGTGGATGGAAAAGAGCTTCATTTCTTCCTTTGACATTCACCGCCCCGGTCTTGCACTGGCAGGTTTTGTAGGCGGATTCCCGGCAGACCGGCTGCAGGTACTGGGTGTAACAGAGATGGTTTTCCTTGAGACCTTTGATCCGGCGGCCAGAAGGTTGGCAATTCAAAGGGTCCTCGAGCTGAGGCCGCCTTGCTTTATTATCACCGCTGATGCTGACGCGCCGAAAGAGCTTTCAGATGAACTTGGCGCTGCCGGCATCCCCCTGTTTGTTTCACGTCTGCCAAGTACAGACTTCATCCATCTCGTCACCGACTACCTTGAGCTGAGGCTGGCGCCTGAGACCCACGTGCATGGAACACTGGTTGACGTCTACGGCATAGGTCTCCTGCTTGTCGGCGCCTCGGGTATAGGTAAGAGCGAGACCGCGCTTGACCTCGTAGAGCGAGGGCACCGCCTGGTGGCCGACGATCTTATACGTATCCGTCGCCGCCGCACGATCCTTATGGGTGAGGGCGCGGAGCAGCGTCCCGCTTTCCAGCATCACATGGAGATACGTGGTCTCGGGATCATCAACCTCTACTCCATCTTTGGAATTCGCTCAATCCGTCTGCAGAAACGAATCGAGGTCGTCGTTGAACTCAAGCGCTGGGAAAAGGGGATGGACGTCGACCGGTTGGGACTCGAACGCAAATCCCGCAGAATTCTGGACGTAAGCGTACCGCTCATCACGATCCCGGTGCTCCCGGGCCGCAACCTGGCGATGATCTGCGAGGTGATAGCCATGAATCACCTCGTGATCCTGAGAGGCTATCATCCCATGCAGCTCTTCGACCGGGAGCTCAAGAAGCTTCTCTTGCAGAAGACCAAGGTAGCAAAGGAGATAGAGGAGGACGTTGAGTAGCCGGATTCACACCGCGATCGTGGGACACGGAGGCTTTCCACAGGGACTGCTTTCCGTGACCGAGCAGATCACAGGCAAGCAGGAGGGCGTGGTGACCGTCTCCAATCAAGGTCTGGGGACGGCAGAACTTACTAAAAAGCTTGAGGAGGTCTTGACAGAAGCGGATAATGCAGTATATGTTTTCATTGATCTTGCAGGAGGCAGCTGCTTTACGGCCTGTCGCGCTTTGATGCGCAAGCACCCTGAGTGGGTTTTTATTACAGGTGCAGGCCTGCCGATGCTCGTGACCTGTTTAAACTATCGCGCGCGGCTTGCCGGGGAAGCCCTGATCGCTAAAACCCTGGAGGCCGGCAGACGCGGCATCCAGCAGTTCTCACATGAACTGTTGACGAGAGAGGAGACAGAGTAATGGAAGTACCTACTGTTCGTGGTCCACTTAAGGTTGAAACCCTGCCCAGGATGTTTAAGAGATCGGCACAGGCACATCCAGACAAGGTGGCTCTCCTTATAGAAAGGGAAGGAACGAGACAGGAGTTCACGTATAGGGAGCTCGAGCAGCGCATTGAGTATCTGGCTCGTTCGCTTCGCAAAATAGGCTACAGACCCGGTGATAAGATCGGCCTTACAGGAGAGAACTGCCCTGACTGGGAGGCTGCTTACCTTGGGATCCAGTGGGCAGGATGCATCGTGGTGCCCTTGGACAGGATGCTCAAGGTTGCAGAGGTTCGTCACATACTTCGCAACTCGGATTCAAAAGGCGTTATCTCTACCGAGGCCTACACGGAAACAGTTGATGAGGCCATAAGCGAGATAGACCGCAGGTTCAAGCGGGCAGCCATAGGGAAAACACCTAAAGGCTGGCTCTCCTTCGAGGGGCTGATTACCGAGGGTGCAGAGCTTGCACCGATCGAACCGCCTGATGACATAGAGGACCTTGCCGCCATCCTCTACACATCCGGCACCACGGGTCAGGCAAAGGGAGTGATGCTTACCCACGCGAACATCAGCTCCAACGTCTGTGGTGCCTACCAGGCGCTTGACTTCGGCGAAGGCGATACGTTCATCTCCATCCTTCCCCTGCACCACTCATTCGAGGCTACCTGCGGTTTCCTGACCCCCTTATGCTGCGGTTGCAAGATCGTCTTCTCGCCAAGCCTCAAGTCAAAGGAGATACTCGAGACGATGGCCAATCACGATGTTACCATGGTGCTCGGGGTTCCGCTTCTCTACGAGAAGATAGTTGAGGGCGTGCGGCGCAATGTGCGCGACTCCTCTGCCTTCAAGAGGTTCGTCTTCAATGCGGGCATGAACCTGGGAAAGATAGCCAAGGGTATCTCCAAGGCGATGTTTTCAAGCGTGCGCAAGGCGATGGGGATGGAAAAGGTTCGCTATCTGGTTTCCGGCGCGGCAGCCCTTGCACCCTGGGCATCGAGCTTCATGGAACGGTTAGGACTCCCTGTTCTACAGGGTTACGGGCTCACCGAAACCTCACCGATCGTTTCCGTAAACCGGCTTAAAAATCCGGACAACGTATCTGTAGGCCCTCCTGTTCCGGGATTCGAGGTTAGGATAGACAACCCGGACTCCGACGGCAACGGCGAGATAGTGGTGCGCGGCCCTTCGGTCATGAAGGGCTATTACAAGAACCCGGAAGCCACGCGCGAGGTGCTCTCCCCCGACGGCTGGCTGCGAACCGGCGACGTGGGGCGTCTCGACTCGGAAGGCCGCCTTCACATCACCGGCCGGGCAAAGAGCCTCATCGTCACCGCCGCGGGCAAGAACGTATATCCGGAAGAAGTTGAGGCGGTTGCGGGACAGAACCCTTACGTACAGGAGATCCTGGTGGTGGGTCAGCTCAACGAGGCGACAGGGCGCGAGGACGTCCACGCCATCATCGTGCCCAACTACGAGCTAATAGATGCCGAGAGGCCCGAGATCACCGAGAAGGAACTTGAGGAGTGCATACGTGAGCAAGTCAAAAAGGAGTGTGCCAAGCTTGCCGACTACAAACGCATCAAGCACTTTGAGCTGCGAGAGGAGGAGCTGCCCAAGACCACTACGAAGAAGGTCAAGCGGTATCTCTTTGCCAAGAAGCCTGTCAAGGTTTAAACGTTTGATCCAGGCAAGGAAAACCGGGGAACGAGGACGGCGTTCCGCAATAGGGGGCTCGGAGCCCTCTGTTGAGTTTATTGTAGAAAGAGAGGCCGGGTTTTGATAAAAAACCTGTTCGGGTGCGGTCTGTTTCTTCTAACCGCCGCGCAGGTCTGGGGAGTAGACTTCCTGAGGGCTGGTGATTCTTATGCGATCTCCGCCGATGCCGAGGGGGCCAATACCTGCTACGACGCCGCGATGCTTGAGGACCCCAGGCTTTCACTTGACATGGAGTTTCTTCTCAGAAAGAACCGCGTTGGTCGAGAGCTGGGGGATGAGGAGTTGGCCCAGGCCATACTGCTGCGAGCCCAGAACCTGGCGGTATCCGGCAGTGAGATCGGACGAACGAGCTTTCTTCTGGGGCTGAACGCGTTCTTCGTTGACGACTACGCCTCGGCTCAGGATTTCTTCTCCAAGGTGCTTCTTTATCATCCCGACCCTCCGCTTGAGGTGCTGTACTATCTGGGCTGGACACTCTACAAACGATGCGATTACGATGCGGCGCGGAACGTGTTTCTCAATCTGGCTGACCTTAACCAGGGGCAGTTCTCTTCAGAGGAGCTCAACACCCTTCTTGCCGCAACGGACTTCAATACCGCCAGCTTGGAGGTGGCAAAAACGCGTCTCGAAGACGCAGCTTCCTATCCGAGGGGTGCCTGGTACCGTGAGGAGGCCCTTTACCTTGCAGGATATTCGGCGTTTCGCATCGACAGCATAGACCAGGCCAGGGGTTTCTTCTCCGAACTCGAGGACAGCACGCGGCGCATCTACAGCCTTGCGTGTCTTGAACTGGCGGAGGGACATTTCGAGGAGGCCGCCTCTCTGTATTCCCGGCTGGACGCCGAGGCCTTCAGGTACGGACAGGCGGTTTCCCTCTATCTGGACGGTAGGTTGAGCGAGGCGAAAAGATTGGGGAGAGACTATCTGGATAAAAATTCCCAGGGCGCTTTCGCGGCTCAAATCTATCTTTTACTGAGCGTTATCGAACGCGACCGGGGTCGGCTCCGCCAGGCAACAAGCCTGATCGAACGCGGGCTCGAGCTGAACTCCGAACACCGGCCGGTTCTGCTGCGAGCGCTTGCCGAGACCCAGTTCGCCCGCAAAAGATACGCCGACGCGCTCGAGGCTTTCACCGAGCTGTTTAACTCCTATCCAGAGGGGCTTAGCGATGAGACCGCCAGACTGCTTGCGGCACGCAGTCTGTTCTATCTCGGGGAGACCGATTCTGCAGAGACCAGCCTGAGAGCGCTTCTCGGCGTGACCCGCGATGAGGTGGTTGCAAACGAGGCCCACTACTATCTGGGTGAGGTTGCCGCACGCAGAGGGGATTATCTTGCGGCCGCCGAAGAGTTCGCCTGCGTAAAGGAAGGTTCCCTTTATGCGCGTGCTCTTAAGAGAAAGGGGGAGGTGCTTGCAAAGGGTGGGCAACACACCCGGGCCATAGGAGCTTTCCGGGCAGCACTTGATGTGACAACCTCCAAGGACGAACGGGATGAGATACTCCTTGCCATAGAGGAGAGTCGCCTGGCACTTGGAGTCTATTCCGATCGGATCACGATGCTCAAGCAATACATAGAACGTCACCCTGACGCTGTCCGCAACCCCGAGCTTCAGCTGCAGATTGCACTTGAGTACGTTGAGGAGAGCAACTGCATCGCCGCCATGCATGAGATCAACAAGCTGCTTGCTCGTTACCCCGACTCCGAGGCCGCGGCGGAAGCCCTTGAGTATAAGGCGCGCTGTCAGCGCCGTCTGGGTAAGATAGATGAAGCCATCGCCACCTATCGCGAGATTCCCAAGCTTTCGCCGCCCTCCGCCGTGCTGATGCGCTCCCAGACGGAGCTGGCCCGGCTTCTCTGCTCCCTCGGGCGGGACGGCGAGGCCCTTGCCGTTTACCGCGAGCTTTCAACAACCAGCCGCGGCGCCGCAGACAGGGCAACCTTCACCTTGGCTATGGCAGAGATATACTACTCCCAGGGTAACCATCAAACCGCTGCTGATCTTATCCAGGCCGCGATCACCGAAAGCTCCAGCTCGTCGGTCCTGAAGCAGGGGTTCCTCTTAGGGATAGAGGTGGAGCTTGCGCGCGGCGATATTATCGCTGCCGGCTCCTACGCCAGGCATTACCGGAACCGGTTCGGCGAGACCGCGGACTACCTTTTCCACCGCGCTGCGCTCGACCGCGCATCCGGGAAACTCCAGGATGCCTTCTCGGCGTATAAGGCGGCGGCGGCGCGCTTGCCTGAGGGATCTGAATCCCGCATAGACGCCTTGATCGGTGCGGCCCAGGTCGCTCGATTGCTCGGGCGCACGGACGAGGCAAGAGGGTTGCTTGAAGAGGCGGCACTTGAGGTCCAGATAGACCGTCAGCGCATTGAGATAACACGAAGACTGCAGGCCCTTGAGTAACAACATTCCACCGCGCGTACAGAAGTTCCTTTCCAACCGGGGAGTGGCCTCGAGGCGAATGATAGAGACCTGGATGCGCGAGGGGCGGGTGCTCATCAACCAAAAACCGACCAAACCAGGGGATACCCTGCGGGAGCAAGACGAAATCACGGTGCTTGACGTGGATAGAACCGTGCTCTACCGCGCCACCCTCAGAGGGGTCTGGGATGAACGCTCCTCTAAATGGCTCAAGCGAGGCTTTGAGTACTGGGCGGTCAACAAGCCGCGAGGTGTGCTCGCCTCCACACGCGACCCTCATCACAAGAACATGGTTACGCACCTTGTCCCTTCTGCAACGAGGGTTTTCCCCGTGGGGCGTCTGGACAAGGAAAGCGAGGGGTTAATCCTTTTGACCTCTGACGGTGAGCTATGCCACCGCCTTACCCATCCACGGTTCGGCGTCATCAAACGCTACCGGGTTACACTCGATCGGCCCCCCTCTCGGGATACGATTGCCGCCGTTGAGAGGGGCGGGGTTATGCTGGATGACGGTCCCACGCTGCCCGTGAAGGTCAACGTTATCTCGCCCCGCCTTCTTGAGCTTTCCATGCGGGAGGGGCGCAAGCGTGAGATCCGCAGGATCGTCGAACACTTCGGATATCGCGTCGTTCGACTGGTCAGGGTGGGGTTCGGACCTGTCGAGCTGGGTGATTTGCCTTTGGGTAAAGCCCGCGAGCTGACCTCAGATGAGGTAGCCGCGCTGCGCCGGGCGGTAAAACGTCCTCACCAATCGGTTGAGAACAGGGCCACTGAGAGGCTGAACCGGCGTCCTGCGTCCGGCAGACCGGGCCAGCGCTGGGGCCGGCGGTCGAGCAGATCGTCCGCTCGCAGGGCGACGCGAAAAGGCTCGCGTTCGTAGAGAACCCCGCACCCCAGCAGCGCGTAAGAGGATTCATAAACCTCTCCGCTTCGGCGTTCACCGCTTGCCCCTATCAACACAAACGCTTCCAACGGGGTAAACTTCACAGACATCGAGTCGGTTAGCTCCCAAAGCGGCGTCCATGGGGTCTGGGGTTCTGAAAAGCCAAGCCGGAGCTTCCCGACAAGGGAAAGCTTGTCTCGCTCCAGTTTGGCTCCCACCTCGCCTCCCGTTTGATTGAAATCAAACAATTCAACCTGAGGAAACCCCTGGGGTACTGCTTGCCAGAAGATGGCCTGTCCCTGTTCGGTGAAGATGGACACCTCTACCCCCTCGTAGCCCGCTCCTATGTGGAGGCGGTCTGCAAGGATGTGTCCCTGCACTTGTGGTGCAAGGGTTGCCTGAACGGGTGCAAAGAGCACGGAATCCAGCAAAAGCGGGGTCTTGCGGCGGTAGCAGCCTTCGAATTTAAGGGATAGATTGCCAAGCACTGCAACCAGGTTCAGGCTGGCCCCTGCTCCTGCCGGATTATTCTGCGCCGGGGCGAGGCGTCCCTGAATGCTCGGGGTGATGAGTATGAATCCGGCCTGATATTGGAAAATGGCATCGGTTAAAAATTCCATTCCTTCCGGGTTCAGCATGGCCTGAGTCTTTGAAAGCATCTTAGCCCACGGTCTCGCTACAAAAATTCGCGCCGTAGCCTGGCCTCCGCTGCGTTGGGCTCCGCTCATCGTAGAGGTGTAGGCCTGCGTCTCGACTCCTACCAGGAAATCGGAGTGATGCCAGAGGCCTTGAAGCGAAGCGTCTGCATACGAACGAGACCCCGCTGAAGGACGATCAAACCCTTCGGGGAGGGCGGTATTCTCGTAGCGCAGACCTTGTATTCCCGCAGCAATCTGCAGCGATTTGATGTTGGCTACAAGCCGGGTCTTTCCCAGTTGCTCCAGGCCGTGGAAGTGGTCTGCCCTCTCATGGATCGAGAGTGCGGTGTGGCTTGACAGGAAGGGGCCGTCCTGACGAGCCAGAAGTTCGAATCCGAACGGAGCGCCCAATGCCATACCTACACCCAGGGTGTCGTGTTCGAGAGGTATGACCACCGGTCGTTCGTGGGGGGGCTCAAGCTCAGGGGGAGGGGGCAGCTCTGGCATGATCGGTTGTGTGAAGAGCAGTACGGTGAGCAGTGGATTCATTTCCGCAGGCTTTTTGAGTAGGGGGTGGAAAGGACGCCCCTCTCAGTGACGATCCCTCCGATCAATCCTGCAGGGGTTACGTCGAAGGCGGGGTTTGCTACAGAAGCGTCCCTGGGGGCCGTACGGCAGGAGGCGAACGCTCTGACCTCATCCGCAGAGCGTCTCTCTATAGGAATCTTGGCTCCGTTCTTCAAGCTTAGATCCACACTGGACGACGGCGCCACGACCCAGAATGGAACCTTGAAATGTCTGGCCAGGATAGCCAAACCGTAAGTCCCGATCTTGTTGGCCGTATCCCCGTTTGCCGCGATGCGGTCTGCTCCGACGAGGATTACGTCAAGTTCTCCCATAACGCTGGCGAGCGCCGATTCTGTTACCAGGGTATATGGAATCTTCCACTGCGAAAGCTCCCATGCGGTAAGGCGAGCGCCCTGCAGCAGCGGACGCGTCTCGGGCACCACCACCCGGATCCTCTTGCCTGAAAGATGGGCCTTGATTATCACACCGAGTGCCGTGCCAACCCCTGGTGCGGCCAATGCACCTGTGTTGCAGTAGGTGCCTACCTTCATGCCTTTGCGTATGAGTTTCTGACCGTGCTCGGCCATGGTGAACGAACGTTCTTCCTCCTCCCTCCATATTGCAAGGGCCTCGGCAACGATCTTATCCCTGGGAGGCCTTCTCTCAACCAAAGCCTTCATCCTGTCCAGAGCGATGAAGAGGTTGAGGGCGGTTGGTCGGGTTGCGGCAAGTTTTGGGATTCCTCCAAGCAGCTTTTTGAAAGCAGCACCCTTACGTGCGGCATGGGCTACGGCCAGTGCGGCCGCCACCCCGATCAGCGGGGCACCGCGTACCGCCAAATTTCGGATGGCCTTGCAGGTCGAACTTATATCCGCAAGCTCCAGATAGCGTTTTTTGAGGGGCAGTTCGCGCTGGTCAAGGACGGCAAAGCTGCGTTGATTCCACCTCAATGCGTTGTAAGGTGGTTTTAAAGAATAAGGGGGGCGCTTCGGCCCCCCTTGTGTTTGGGACATTATTTGTCGATTGCCTCGCGAAGGGCCTTTCCGGCCTTGAAGACCGGGCGCTTGCGAGCCTTGATCCTGATCTCTTCGCCCGTGCGCGGATTGCGGCCCTTACGTGCCTTGGTGCGACGCACCATGAAGGTGCCGAAGCCGACGAGAGGTACACGCTGGCCCTTCTTAAGAGCCTTCGTGACCTCATCTATCATCGTATTTACGGCTGCTCCGGCCGCTTTCTTAGTGACGCTCGCGTTTTTCGCGATCTTTTCAATCAGTTCTGCCTTTGTCATTTATGCGCCTCCTTGATCAAAGGTTGCTTAGATTATAGTAAAGACGGGGCTTTTGTCAAGCCCTCTCGCGCTAATTCGCTTGAGTCAACACTTTCTTTATCTTGGGGCAAATAGAGTGAATATATAGTTGAATTTGCTGATAAGTGCGTTTGTAGATTCCCGGAGAACCTCCTATAGGATCGTCTATGTTCCGACCGTGGGGCCATGGTTTGGGGAATCCGGTTAGAAGGAACGTGCGGTCGGAGAAACGTGCATACCGTCTGCGGATGCTTAGAAGATGACCGCGGGTCATGGCCAGTATGAGATCGGCCCAGGCAGCAAGCCCTTCGCTCAACTTCTTTGAACGGTGATCTTCAAGGGAAAGCCCTTGTTCACGCATGACCATCCTGGCGAACCGCGCGGCTCGTGATCCTTTGGCTGCCGACAGGCCTGCGCTTCGGACGTTCACGCGAGGCGAGACGCAACGCGCTCGAAAGAGGGCCGCCGCCATAGGAGAGCGGCAGGTGTTGCCGCCGCATACGAAAAGCACGTTGAGTTCCTGAGGGGAAGCCAGGCAGGGAGTCTTATTCAGACGTCTTGCGACCGTCCAGATCGAGCAAGCTCCCTTGCGAAGGATGGCCGGCCTTTCCCCCGTAAGATCGACAACAGTGGAGGCGATAGGCTTTGAATCCAAGCTCTCCTGAGAGGCGTTCCCTTCCACCAGCGCCACCCCCGCAACCAGCCCATCAGGAAGGTTGGCTGGATCTCGCAGCTCCTGCCCCGAAAGGTTGGCCGAGGTGGCGATCAGAGGGCCTGTGCGGCGGGCGAGCGCACGAAGCGATGCGTCCATGGGAAGTCTTACACCGACGGGTTCTTTCCCCCTCTCTCTTGCGGGAAGGATCAAAGTTACCCTGCCGGGCAGCAGGCGTTCGAGAGCCAGTTTTTGCATCTTACTTTGAATGTTAATCCTTTCGGCAAGCTGCTTGCGTGAGCCGAACATCCGGGCAAAGGGTTTTTTACTGTTCCTTCCCTTCAATCCCCTCAATCTTCGTTCACCTTCAGTGGTATCCTTTACAAAGATGCCGGGCACGGTGTCGGTGGGCAGAATCGCGAGCTCGCCTCGCTTGAGCACCGCTGCGGCGCGTTCAATCGCTTGTCGGCTCAACATGAACGATCACGTCCTTCAGACGGCTCTCACGCTTCATGAGCTTTGAACGAACCCTCTCGGCTATAGCGTGTCCATCTTTAACAGATAGCTTCCTGTCTACGGTTATGGTGATCTCGAGGAAGTAGTAGGTCCCTACGGGGTGGGCTCGCATGTGGCGGACCTCGCGGACATCTTTGAGTTCAGCCAGTCGGTTCTTTAAGGGGGTAAAAAATTCATCGGAGGGTTGAGCGTCTAAGAGCACCTTAAGGTTATCCTTGACGAGCTTTATTCCGGTCCAGATGATAAAACCGGCTACGATCACGGCGGCCGCCGGGTCGAGGAATCTTACTCCAAGGAAGGTAAAGAGGATGCCAAGAAGCGCCGCCGAGGTGGCCAGGATGTCGGCGCGGTGGTCTGCAGCTTGTACCTCGACCGCAGGTGAACGGTAACGTTTGGCCGCCGATCGGGCGTAGAGGTAGAGACAGAGCTTGGCTGCGATGGTAACCGCCGATGCGGCTAACGCCAGCCAATATAACGAGGGGAGCTCTTGCATGGGGGAAAGGATGTTTTTTATACCATCATAGACTATAAAGCCACCAGTAGCGATGATTATGAGCGCGGCGATGAAGGCGACCAGAACCTCGATGTTGCCGTGTCCGTATGGATGATCCTTATCTGCAGGCCTTGCTGCCATGCGAAAGGAAACAAGGATCATCACCGAGAAGAATATATCCAGGGTGGAGTTCACGCCGTCGGCGATGAGCGCCCGCGAAAGCGTAAGGAAGCCGATTCCGAGCTTCATTCCCATAAGCAGCACGTTGGCGACGGTGCTTGTGATCAGCACCGCTCGAACCCTTTTCTCACTCATGTAAACCTCAAGGCGTCAGTCCTTAACGCAGATTTCCTTAAGCCTCTGGCAGAACCGCGCGGCGTTACGTGCGCCTGCCCGCCCCACGCTCATGGCAGCAACAGGAACGCCGTTGGGCATCTGCACGATTGCAAGAAGCGAGTCCCAACCGGAAAGAGGGGAGGTGTCAAGCGGCACACCTATCACAGGAAGCGAAGTATATCCGGCTATCACCCCGGGCAGGGCGGCCGCATAACCGGCAAGGGCGATTATAACCTTGAACCCCCTCTGTGCCGCGGTCTTTGCAAACCCGGCTACTTCTTCCGGTTGTCTGTGTGCCGAGATGTAGTGGGTCTCGTATTCGATCCCTGCTGCTCCAAGCTCCTCCTCGGTAAGCTTTACGTAATCCGCATCATTTTCAGAGCCCGCAACTATCGCCACCTTAAAACTCATGCCAGCCTCCTTATGCCTTTATCGCCTATGTCCCGGCGGAAGTATATGCCGTCGAAGTAGATCTTTTTATCTTCAAGCGGTGCGTATGCACGCTCCTTTGCTTCCTTAAGATCGGATGCGAACGCAGTGACACCAAGCACCCGGCCGCCAGAGGTCAAAAGCTTTCCG
>DAOVCF010000077.1 GCA_030670165.1 Candidatus Stahliibacteriota bacterium
AAGCATCCAGCGCTCGGTGGGTGTGGGGTCCGTGGGAATCTCTGCTTCTTCCCCATCCATCAGACCTGCAAGCAGGCGCGCCGAGTTCCAGAGTTTGTTTGCAAAGTTGCGGCCCACCTTGATGCGCTCCTCGGAGTAGCACACATCCTGTTCCTGCGGGGTGATGAGCATGAGGCCGAAGCGCAGGGCATCCGCGCCGTATTTATCAATTAAGCCGAACGGATCGGGCGAGTTGCCAAGGCTTTTGGACATCTTTCTGCCGCGCTCGTCGCGGATCATCACGTGGAAGAATACGGCGTCGAACGGCGGTTTTCCCGTAAACTCAAACCCGGCCATGATCATGCGCGCCACCCAGAGGTAGATGATGTCCCAACCCGAGACAAGGGTGGATGTGGGGTAGTAGCGCTTTAGGTCCTCAGTTTCATCAGGCCAGCCCATCACCGAGAACGGCCACAGCCAGGATGAAAACCAGGTATCCAGAACGTCGGGGTCCTGGGTAAGGCCGGAGGCCGCGCACTTGGGGCAAACCGAAGGCTCATCTACGCTTGCGAAACGGTGGCCGCACTTGGTGCAGGTGTAAACCGGTATGCGGTGGCCCCACCAGAGCTGCCGCGAGATGCACCAGTCCTGGATATTCCGCATCCAATGAAAGTACAAATTGCGCCAGCGCTCCGGATAGAATCTTATCACCCCGTCCTGGACCGCCTTTATGGCAGGCTCGGCCAAGGGCTTCATCTTCAAGAACCACTGCTCGGACAGAAGCGGCTCGATCACCGTGTGGCAGCGCGAACATGTAGCCACCGAGAGCCGGTAGGGTTCGATCTTTTCCAGAAGTCCCTGAGATTCCAGGTCTCGAACGATTTCTTTTCGTGCCGCGTACCGGTCTTTACCCGCGTATGCACCCGCCTCATCACTCATCACGCCCGCCTCGTTGATTACCCTTACCCCTGTAAGGTCGTGCCGCTTGCCTATCTCGTAGTCAGCCGCGTCGTGATAAGGCGTAACCTTTACCGCACCGGTGCCGAAATCCGGCTGGACCGCATCGTCGGCGATCACCGGAATCTCCCTGTTCATGAGCGGAAGGATTACCCTCTTGCCCACGAGATGCCTGTAGCGATCGTCCGAAGGATTTACCGCCACCGCAGTATCGCCCAGCATGGTCTCGGGCCGGGTGGTGGCGACGGTTACGTGGCCCGAACCGTCCTCTAAGTGATAGCGGATGTACCACAGCGAACCATTTTTTTCTTCGTAGGAGGTCTCCTCGTTTGAGATGGCGGTATGGCAGCGCGGGCACCAGTTGACGATCCTAAGGCCCCGGTAGATGAGCCCCTTATCGTAGAGCTTCGCAAACACGGTGCGCACCGCACGCGCCAGCCCTTCGTCCAGGGTGAAGCGCTCGCGCGAGAAATCCAGAGCACAGCCCATCCGCTCAAGCTGGCTCCGGATGATATCCCGGTGCTTGTTGGCCCAGCGCCACACCTCTTTGACGAACCCTTCACGCCCTAAATCCTCTTTGGATTTTCCTTCCCTGGCCAGTTTTTGCTCGACGACCACCTGGGTGGCGATGCCGGCGTGATCGAAGCCTGCAACCCAAAGCACTTCCTTGCCCGCAAGCGAGTTAAAACGCACGAGTATGTCCTGAAGCTCGTTATCCAGAACGTGCCCTAAGGTCAGCTTACCGGTAACGTTTGGCGGGGGTATCACGATGACGAAGCGCTCTTTGGCCTCATCAGGCTTGGGCGTGAACAAACCCTCCTCGATCCAGGCCTTGTATAGCCGCTCCTCTATGCCTTTGGGATCGTATCTCTTTGGGAACTCAGCTTGCATCAGTTATTATAGAAGACGGCCAGGGGAAAGTCAAGGCCGATTATAATATGCTTCTTTTTGCGGAGGCTACCTGTGCCCCGAAGGGGTAAAAAGATCGCACTGTACGGCCCCTTAACTCTACGGGGCCCTTGCAACGTTGAGAAGTAACAGCGTGGGGCAGTTCCCAAGAAGTTACTGCGTAACCCCTTGAGGCATCTACCGTAATACGATCAGCTTCAGGCTGCGCGACTCGCCTGCTGCCTTTAGCCTTACGAAGTATATCCCTTTGGGCACGGGCTGGCCCGCGTCGCTGCGGGTGTCCCAGACAACACTGTGCTCGCCGGCCTCTCGGAAGCCGAGATTCAAGGTCCACAACTTTATCCCGATCACGTCATAGACGGCGATGGTGACCGACGCCGCTTCGGGAAGAACGTAGCCGATCTCCACCGGACTGCGGGCAAGTGAAGGAGTTGAAAGCGTAAGACCTTCTGGACTCGAAGGGGCCTCTTGGGCTGCAGGCCATCCGCCGCACTCGCTGCGTGCGCTGGTCGTACGGTAGAGTCCCACCTGGGCAGGGATTATGAAGCTGGTTTCCCCGGCCAGCCTGAAACCCTGGGTGTCGAAGCGATTGTTCTCCCATACACGGGCAACGTAGCTCCCCGGCGCAAGTCCCTCTATCTTGTGAGTAAAATCGAAGTCGCACATGCAGTCGCATGGATGGATGTCGAGATCCTCCTCGTAGATGTCTATTAGGTTCGTATCCTCGTGAAGCTTTATCTCGAACACCATCTCAGGGCAGCAGTTGAACCAGGCGCTGTCGTGATGGACGTATGCCACGTCGTTCTTGACCTCAGAGGAGACCTTACCGGAGGCTAACCCCGTGACCACAAAGGCAAGGGTTGCAAGCACCCCTGAAAGGACGCGGTATCTTTTCATAAACCACCTCCTCGGTTGGCTAACGATATTAATGTAGTCCAAAAACCGGGTTTGTCAATCCCTCTTCACCCCGCTCGTTTGCTGCACGACCGAGCGGGGACCCCTCTCACCCGCACGGGTTCTCAAAAAAGAGCCTGGCCAATCAGCCCTCAGCCTAACCAGCCAGGACATTTAGGTGTCTGCCCTCCTAAACAATCTTATTTACGCATTCCCCAGGAGGGGGCCAGTACCTCACAGCCTGCAAAGATACTCGGCGACGAAGTCCCCGCCGCTCGTTCCGTCGAAATCGCCATCGACCGGGTTGCCATCTTTATCGGCTACCCACTCCAGGAACCGTGAACGACCTACGATCCGAACCTTTACCGGTCCCCCGCCTTCGGGAAGAAGTTCGCTTACCGGCTGCACGGACTCAAATCTAACGCTCCGTTCATCTGGGAATGTAATCTTGCCATCAACCAACTCTACAACATCAGTGCTAACGATAATAGTCCCTCCGCTCGTAACAGACCTCGGATTTATCGGTTGAGTGAACTTGTAGGTGAGCACGAGCTTGTTATTTTCGATCTTGAGAACTTCTGCGGTCTCGCAACCGGCTACGAGCTGCAGCGGCTTCGCCGCACAGGCCAACATTCCAACAGCAAGCACCACGAAAGCTGCAACACTAATCGTTCTTCGCCAATGCATTCCGCCTCCTTGCCTATACTGTTACTCCCGCACCTATATTATTACTCACCCATCTGTAGGTCACGAGGTATATCCCCGAACCTGACTGAGCCTCTATAATCACTTTAGTCCAAATTTCTTACTTGTCAAGCCCTACCGCGGGAATTAACTCGTAAACCTGCTCGAAGGCCAGCTTTGGATAAAGCGTCTTTGCCCCACTGAACATAAAGTCGGCCCTGCGGCTTTTCCTTTTCGGGTTCCTCGCGGCGCCGCCTGTATCCTTGTCGGGTACACGGCAACGGTGGGGGGTATAATCTTATCTCAATACGATCAATCTCAGGCTACGTGCCTCGCCTGCTGCCTTTAGCCTTACGAAGTAGATGCCTCTGGGTACGGACTGGCCAGCCTCGTTGCGGATATCCCAGACCAGAAGGTGCTCGCCTTGCTCCTGGATGCCTACGTTCAGAGTGCGAATCCTGGTTCCGATAACGTCGTATATCTCAAGGGCAACTCTCGCATCAGCAGGCAGGAAGTAGCGTATCTGCGCCGACTGCTGGGTTGGGTTTGCCGACGCGTTGGTAAGCTCCAGGCCGGTATGTGGAGAGGCGGGCGGCTCCTCGGCACCCTCGGCGTCGTAGCACTCACTCATGAGCGTCGTGATGGTATAGGAAGTCAGACGCGCTTTTATTACAAAACTCGTGACGCCGGCCAGTGTATACTCCTCGTCATAGGAGGCTTCCCACACACGTGCAAGATAGTCTCCAGGCTCAAGACCTTCCAGTATATGGGTGAAGTCGAAGTAACACATGCAATAGCAGGGGTGGGTTCCCAGATCACGTTCGTAGATATCTATGATGCCTGCGGTATCCGGATTGGGTTTGATCTCAAAGGACATATCCTGGCAGCAGTTGAACCAG
The DNA here is from genome assembly GCA_030670165.1 of Candidatus Stahliibacteriota bacterium. Classification (GTDB taxonomy): domain Bacteria; phylum Hydrothermota; class Tepidihabitantia; order B3-TA06; family B3-TA06; genus B3-TA06. Next base: position 4,323 of record DAOVCF010000077.1, read on the forward strand.
GCGCTGTCGTGATGGACGTATGCGGTGTTGTTCTTGACCTCGGAGGAGACCTTACCGGAGGCGTAAGCGGTGACCACAAAGGCTCCGATTGCAAGCGCCCCGAAAAGGACGCGGTATCTTTTCATAAACCACCTCCTCGGTTGGTTATCAATATTAATGTAGTCCAAAAATGGGGTTTGTCAAGTCCACACTACTCGTTTACTGCGTAGCCGAGCCCGGGCCCCAAATATTAATGAATCGGGCCGACCTGAAGGTCGGCCCCTACGAGCTTAAGGTTGACCCCTGGGAGTCTTGACAAAAAATCCAAAACGCTTATTATACGATAAACAAGGAGTAGATATGGCAATTAGTTGGGTGGCTGTTGCAATCAAAATTTTGGAGGAAAAAGAGAATAAGACCCTTCACTACAGGGAAATAGCGGAAGAAGCGATCGAACGAAATCTCGTAGAAACCCAAGCGGCTAACCCTCCGATGACATTATATGCCTGTCTTTACAATGACAATTACATTAAACAACAACGTGGTGAGCTTCCCCTCTTCGAGATATCTAAAGGATATGTCTCTCTAGTGGGTAGGGACGATCCTATTAAATCAATAACACAAAGCACTAAGAAATACTTTGAGGAGGTAAAATCTCGCTTGCTCAAAAAATTAATCGCCATGAAAGGAACCGATTTCGAGCAATACGTAGAGTATCTTCTTACCAGAATGGAGTACTCTACTGTAGAAAGACGTGGCGGTGGCGGCGATGAGGGTATTGATTTAATATCCGAAACTCAGTTTGGAGTGAATGCGATTAAGGCAGGAATCCAAGTCAAATCAAAGCAATTGAATAAGCGAATAGGGGAAAAGGATATTCGTTATTTACGAGACGTTCTGCCCAAATTCCAATGCACCCAAGGCGTCTTCATCACCACCACAAAGTTCACATCCCAAGCTATACGTGCAGCAGAAGAGTCTCACGGACTTCCGTTGGTTCTCATAGATGGTGACAAGCTCGTTGAGTTAGCTATGAAGTATGAAGTTGGAATTAAAAAGAAAAAAGTAGAAATCTATTTTTTAGATCCCGATTCGGAAGTTTTTCAGTTCATAAAAAAATCGAAATAAGGTTATTTCCTCTCTTTTGTCTTTTCCCTTTCCGCCATTTCGGCAATGAAGCCGGTGTGGAGGTTGCCCTTGAGGAATTCTGGGTCGTCGAGGACCCGCAGGTGGAAAGGCACGGTGGTCTTGATGCCCTCGGTGTAGAACTCTTCAAGAGCGCGCTTCATTCGGGCGATGGCCTCGGCGCGGGTCTGGCCGTGGGTTATAACCTTGGCGATGAGCGAGTCGTAATACGTTGGAATTACGTAACCTGCAAAGATGTGGGTATCCACGCGAACCCCTGGACCGCCTGGAAGGTGCAGGAACTCTATTCTGCCCGGGGTGGGCATGAAATCGCGGTCAGGGTCCTCGGCGTTGATCCGGCACTCGATTGAATGGCCGTCGGGTCTTAAGACGTTGCGGCGGATTCCAAGCCTGGAGCCTTGAGCCACCAGTATCTGTTCTTTCAGGAGATCGTATCCTGTTACCATCTCGGTGACCGGGTGTTCGACCTGGATTCGGGTGTTCATCTCCATGAAGTAGAAGTTGCCCTCGGGATCGAGGAGGAACTCGACGGTTCCGGCGCTCTGGTATCCTATGGCCTTTGCTGCGGCAACCGCTGCGGCACCCATCTTCTTGCGGAGTTCCTCCGAGACAACTGGTGAAGGCGACTCCTCAATGAGCTTTTGGTGGCGGCGCTGGATGGAGCACTCGCGCTCGGCTAAGTGCACTACCTTGCCGTGCTTATCGGCGATAATCTGTATCTCTACGTGTCGGGATTTTTCTATGCATTTCTCCAGATACAGCCTGTCGTCACCGAAGGCTGCCTTTGACTCGGCCTTTGCCATCTTGTAGCCTGCGTCGAGTTCCTTGCGGTTGTGCGCCAGCCTCATCCCCTTGCCTCCTCCGCCTGCCGCGGCCTTCAGAAGCACGGGATAGCCGAACTCTGCGGCAAGCTTGCGTGCCTCTTCTACGTCCACGAGGTCCTTCCTGGAACCGGGGATCACCGGCACCCCGGCTTTTCGCATGGTCTGTTTTGCAAAACTCTTGTTGCCCATCTTCGCGATGTTGTCCGCGGTTGGTCCGATGAACGTAAGTCCGCACTCGGCAACCATCTGGGCGAACTCCGCGTTCTCGGCCAGGAATCCGTATCCGGGATGTACGGCGTCGCATCCAGAGACCTCGGCGGCTGAAATGAGTGCGGTGACCTTGAGGTAGCTCTCGGACGAAGGCGGCGGTCCGATGCACAAAGCCTCATCGGCCAGGCGTGGGTGGAGGGCGTCGGCGTCGGCCTCTGAGTAGACCGCAACCGTTCCGATACCCAGCTCCTTGCACGCCCTGATGATGCGAACCGCGATCTCACCCCGGTTGACCACAAGTACCTTGGAGAACATAAGGTTAGCTCGGCTCTATAAGAAAGAGCTCCTGCCCGTACTCGACCGGGGTTTCGTTTTCGACAAGGATCTCTGCGATGGTGCCTGAGACCTCGGACTCGATCTCGTTCATGAGCTTCATCGCCTCAACGATGCAGACCACGGTACCGGGCTTGACGGTGTCTCCGACCTCAACGTAGGGGGGAGCGTCAGGTGCAGGGGCGCGGTAGAAGGTTCCGACCATGGGCGATGTGATTGCCACCAGGTTTGCCGCACGCGCGGGCCTGGCCTCCTTGAGTTCTTCTGCCGCCGCAGGGGTTGAGGATGCGGATACTCCTGAGGGGTATGTTGCGAGTGTTACGGGTGTTGCGGGTGTTACGGGTCCTGCGACCTTGCTCACGCGGATCTTCTGGCGACGGTTGAACTGAACCTCGAGTTCTGCAATATTATTCTCTGTAACCAGTTTGATCAGTTTCTCTACGTCGGAAAGCTTCATGCCGCCTCCTTAGAGTTCTGCAAGCTTTGCGCGCGGCGAGGAGGAGAGTATCCTTACGCCGTCGGCTGTAACGTAAACCAGATCCTCTATCCTCACCCCGCCCCAGCCTGGAAGGTAGATACCGGGTTCAACCGTTACCACCGCTCCTCCAGGAATCTTGTCTTTGCTGGTGGGTGCGATTCTGAGCCCGTCGTGGGTTTCAAGCCCTACCCCGTGCCCCAGGGAGTGCCCGAAATAGGGGCCGTAGCCCGCCTCTTTTATGACGTCGCGGGCCAGGGCGTCGGCTTTCCTGGAGTCCATCCAGGCGCGGATGCCGTCCAATGCGCGCTTTTGGGCGCGAAGGACGATCGAGTATATATCCTTCTGCTTTTTCGAGGCCTTGCCGATCACGACCGTTCGGGTCATGTCTGCGGAGTATCCTTTCCACTGGGCGCCCAGATCGAAGGTAACCAGATCGCCCTTGCGCAGCTTGCGAGCGGTGGGCTTTGCGTGCGGCAGTGCGCTGTTAGGACCCGAGGCGACGATTGAAGGAAACGCGGGCGGAAGGCCGGTGTAGCGCATAAATCGGTATGCAATCTCTGCGGCGAGCTCGCGTTCGGTAACGCCTAGCTTAACGAGATCAAGCACCTCGGCAAGTGTCTTGTCGGTGATTCGAGCCGCCTTGGCGATGAGTGCTACCTCCTCTGAGTCCTTGATGTTACGAAGCTCCTGAACCCAGCCTTTGGTCGGAATCCACTTGAAGCGGCCGACCTTGCCCAAGTCTTTCTTGAGTTGCTGGAGGGCAGAGATCGTCATATGATCCGCCTCGAAGCCTATCCTGGCCACGTTCTTTAACTCGGCGAGTTCTGCAAGCTTGTTTGCGAAGCCCTTTGTGATGATGTGTATGAGGGCCTTGGGGGTCACCTCGTGCTTTACCTGCTCTTGATAGCGGAAGTCGGTGAAGAAGTGCACCCTGCGCGCGATGAATACGTAGCCGTTCGAGCCGGTGTAGCCGGAAAGGTAGCGCACGTTCTTTAGGTTGGTGACAAGGAGTCCGTCAAGGCCTTCCTTCTTGATCCTCGCTTTGATCTTACTGAGTCTTTGTTCCATCCATTCGTCCCTGGAGTTCTTTTATTTTTGCGGCGATCTCTGCATCGTCCGGCTTCTTTATCGCCAGCTCCCGGTAGATACGAAGGGCTTCGGTAAGATAGCCCTGGCTCTCGTAGAGTTCTGCCACGCTTCGGGTAGTGAAAGGTGAGGCGGGTTTTGTCTCC